>NZ_JADDYG010000254.1:0-38462 GCF_015163535.1 Vibrio sp. OPT46
TCAAGAGTTCTTCCCATACCATAGATATCAGAACGTGCTGCAACATCTTCCTGAGAAAGACCTGCTTCAGTTCTAGAACCAATGAGGAATTCTATAAGCTGTTTGTTGATGTTTTCGTTGCTCATACTCTGTACCTGCTAATCAGCAAAGCGTTATTGCTTGCAGATTTTAAGACGTTTTTGTCTAGAACAAGGTTAATATAGAGCCCCAAATAAGAACTGTCAATGAATTAGACTAATTTGTCTATGTAAAGTGCGCGTTATCAGTAAGGCATTAAAATTTAGTGACTTATAACTCTGATTACCTTTTCTTAGATGATAAAAAGCTCATTAATTGGGTAGGTAGTCCTTGTCATAGAGCAATCTGAATAGCCACTGACTTGATAGACACCTTTTAGTTAGACAAGATAACTAATAGAGAGGTGCTTATGAGCAGCAAGAGATATTGCTATCGCACATCAGATTCTCAAGTATGCGAGAGTATTAAAGAAAATCATATAAAAAAGGCTCCAAATGGAGCCTTGTAATCAACGACAGCGTGTATAACCACTGACATAAGTACCATTTTTTCTTCGATACCCACGAACATAATGACAGTTAGTACCTTTTACTTTTCTGCTACTGGTATTTGTCGAATAATATGAGCTCCAAAGGTTTGACTCACAAGGCTTCCCATCTGAGTCTCCATCTAGGTAAGTATGGCCTGAATGAAATAATGACTGTGCCATCGCTTTTGTTAATTGCTCACATTTATATCTTACTTTGTATGAACCTTTGTCTAGGTAATCAACACTAGCTGCACGATCATCATACATATATGTTTTATTACCAATAGGACTATAACCATCAACATCGATAAACTTACAATCTTTGCCACCGATTGAAGAGCATTTATCAATGGCTGTTGTAATGGCTGTTTCGACATTGGGATTCGATGAGGAATATGCGATAACGCCATTAGAGCCAACAGCTATGGACTTATGGCCAGGTAGATCCTTATATTCACTGAAGTTAGTGGAAGTGCAACCTATCAAGCTAAGGGCGGCAGCTAAACTTAACATAGCTCTTATTTTAATCTTCATGTTTGCTGTACTCACTTTAAAATATTGAACCAAATAGTTACGATACTTCCAAGGACTCTGGCCAGACAAAATATGGACCGAAACGTTTACTGTATTTAAACTCACCACCTGAGGATTTACCTTCATCGGTTAATGAGTGCTTTCCGTCATCTAACGTTAAGTATCCTTTATTAACACACAAGCTGAGAAACTCATCTGTTTTAAGTTTGTGCTTTTTAGCTAACTTAGAGGAGCTGAGTTTAATTAGTTCATTATCTGTAACAGGCTTTTCAGTAGGTTCCGTATCTAACTTAGCAGCTTGAACTTTCTCTAACGAGATTCTAACTTCATCACTAATACGAATAATACGTTGAGCTTCCTCGTAGGAATCTTTGTAGACATTGGGGTCTTCGTCACGGTCAATGAAGATACCCATTTCATTATTGTTTACTTGGCTAAACTCATAGAGGTTTAAACTTGTAATGATACAAGCACTTTCATTCATGTAGCACTTTGCATGGAGGTTTTTGCAAAAACTGGTACGCACAAAGGAGAGACCTTTTAGCCAGTTAATCTCATCAGGTTGTAGTTCGCTTTTGCCATAGACAATTCGAATGTCTATCTTTAATCGGTCTTTGTCTTCCAAAAGCTCTCGAATACGATCATTAAGCTTAAGAAAAGGGCTGATGAGGATTAGCCTTTCAGAAGCGTTCTTTATCAGTTCTTCGAGGTAGTAGTTTGTCGCACTTGTATTTAAAAACTTAGCCATTTCATATCCTTGACATATAAAACCTAGCGCACATAGGCTACGACTAAGAAAATACTGAATCAAGTAGCAAAGATAAAAAAGCGCGTGGTCAAATGCCGCGCGTTGCGAATCACTCTTGAACAGTTAGTTAGGCGATCTTTTCAAACCCTGTTGTTCGTAAGTTGTCCCAGTAGTTTTGGTGTATTGAAATACTTACTTGTCGTAGTTGTTCAATGTCAACTCCCTCAGCTAACTTGATGATCACACTATTATTTTCAACGACAGCACTTTCAACAATATCTAGCTGATTAAAATCATCAGCGAAAGCAGTTACATACATTTGGTAATCTTCTGGTTCCGGCATAAACGGGCACTGTGCGTTTACATCAGCTTCAGTAATTTGTCTCAAACCTAATCTATATTTCATTATTACTCCTTAATTACCTAAAGGTCATCTAACGCTTGTTATACGACTATTAGTCTCCTGTTATGCGCACATTGTGCAGTTTCCTTGCAATATGCTCAACAGATGGCTTCATAGTTTCAATAAGGTAAATTAATTGCATAAGTGTTTTGTTATTTATTATAGCCTAATCAAGATTTAATCGAACCGTTGAAGCATGGTGGAATTTACCCCCGTAATACCCCCGTAATACAACACGGGGATTTATAAACGAACACCACTAGAAGAATGGATAAATTTTTGTAGGGGAAAAAGCCAATGAAAAGGATGTGAATGAGTAAAAGGTCTACCAATAATAATGGAGCACTTATTAGTGTTACGAAGTGAATTTTAGAGTGACTTCCTGAAAAGCCAACGATTCGAAAGGTTTTGAACTTTACTGTCTACCGACAGTTGTTGATCACTGGCATAAAATATTGATCGATTGGGATGGAAGTTAAGGGGGCAACTGTATTATTGAAAGTATTCAGCAAAGCATTACACCCCTTGTAACTCCTAGATAGATAATCGATTGACTCCCACTTCCTGTGTGCAATACTAGATGTATTAAACATTTTCAAAAAGTTTCACGGCATGAGAAAAAAGATTGCGGGGGTTAGCCTCCCACCAGAAAAACCTACTGATTTCATGAAAGTAGTAGAACTAATCGGTCAGCTAGACCCAATTGAGTACGGGTTTGATAGCAGCGGTAATTACTTGCATTGGAATGACTTTCAGTACCGTTCAAAAGAGTTTAAACGCGACCAAAAGGGCTACGCTTGGCATGCCCTAAAAATCAGACGTGGCCTTAACGACATTTCGCTTGTTGATGAAAAGGGCAATCCGTTCCAGCTTAGTGCCGCCAGTCTCGACGCTAAGCTATTCCGCATCGATAAACAGCTCAAACTAGAAGATTTGCCGCTATCTGCTCAAGATAAAAAGGCACACCTAGTGAAAAGCGTGATCATGGAAGAAGCCATTAGCAGCGCTCAATTGGAAGGAGCGGCCACAACGCGCAAAGTGGCCAAGGAAATGCTTGAAACGGAACGTGAGCCTAAAGATGACTCCGAACGGATGATTATCAATAACTGGCGTTTGATTATGATGGCCGATGATCTTAAGGATGTAGAGCTCACACCAGAATTGATTAGCGGATTTAATGAAATAGCCACCGATGGCGTGTTAGAGAATGAGCACGTTGCTGGCCAATATAGAACGGATGCGGTCATGGTTAGAGACGTGGCCACTGGCGATATTGTTCACGAAGCACCCGAACATGAGCACGTTTTGAAGCTCATTGAGCAACTATGTGACTTCGCCAATACCGACCATACCACCAACACCAATTTTATTAACCCAATCGTTAAGGCTTGTATTCTGCACTTCATGATTGGCTACATTCACCCATTCATGGACGGCAACGGGAGAACGGCTAGGGCGCTTTTCTACTGGTTCATCCTTAAGCATGGTTATGAGAACTTTAAGTACGTCTCGATCTCTGCGCCACTTAAACTCGCGTCAACCAAGTACGTTAGAAGCTACGTTTACACCGAAACGGACGACAACGACTTAACGCACTTTGTGGACTACCAGTTAACGGTCATCATTAAGGCGATTGAGCGCTTTAACGAGTACATTAAATCTAAGATTGAAGATACGAGAGAGGTGCGCGATCTACTCGATGAATCCAATCTTAAGGATGTGTTGAAACTGCCGCACATTGTGATTCTGGCCAAGGGATTAGAAACAGCCGGACGTGTCTTTTCAGTTAAGGAAATTCAGTCTGATTTTGACGTGTCTCATACCTCTGCGCGCAAGTATCTTGAGAAGCTGGTGGAGCTGAAATTATTGTTCAAATCAAAGGATGGCAACGAGAATACCTACATCGCACCAGCCGACTTGAAAGAGAGACTAACTAAAGCTTAAGAGCATCAAAAAAGCCGCCAAACTGGCGGCCTTTTTTTAGGGAATAGAATAGGACTGGTTGGCGATTAGAAATCTACCCAGTTGTATTGCAGTGTGATAGCTGGCTTAACAAGTGCTGCTGAATCTTCTGTCGATAGGTCGATCACGTCTGAACGTACTTTTACGTGCTCCAAACGGAATCGATGCGAGGTTGCCCCCTTACCCTTAGTTGATTCAGGCGTAGACTCGATAACGACAGTGATCATTTTCTTTTCACGAACGATCTCACGTAGCATTTCTAGCACGGTACCTGTGATCGTTTCTACGCACGTCACCGCGATTTCGCCTTTGTTCTCAAGGGCACCATTTTGGATGTAGCCCAAGCCCATTTGGCCAAAATCTTCTACATCTGCACGGCCCATTGCTGGAAACTGAGTAGAACGCACCAAAACGCTAAGATTAGGGTATTCTTCGATTTTCATCTCGAACTCTGTACCCATCATCTTTTCGCCAGCTTGGATGTTCTTAGTGAATCTCTGTTTTAAGAAATTCATATCGCCTTTTGCGTTAAATGCTCCGGCCATAATTACACCTATTCTATTGGAAGTGGTTTGGAATCTGTGACTGATTAATCATTTGCTTAGGAGCGGCGGTAATAGTTACCGTGTTGTAAGCGAAATTCCCGTCTCGCGTCTTAGGTGCGTTAATGTCATAACTCACCTCGCTAATACGCATGGGTAGATTGAGCGCTTTGCCAATCTTGAATCGCGCATCACTTGGAACACGGCCACCAAGGCCATCGGAACTGACTGGAACAGTATTTTGCAGCTCGGGACTTATCATCTGAGCCAGGTATTTAATGGGATCATTAACCTCTGATTTGGCATTGGTGAACGCGACAAATTTCAGCGTTGCTGTGATTTCTGGCGGTTCGTTTCCTTGCCAAACTTGCTGACTGTTCCATAGTGTTTTACTCGTCTTATCCGACACGGTTTGCGCGACTGAGGACGTTTTATCTAGGGCATTGATGTTACCCACGGAATCGCCCTCAAACGGCGCTTCCCATATCGCTCTAAAGGCAAGCTGACACTCATCAGTCATGTAACCAATGACAGTAACCTCTTGACCGCCTATGACTTGTGTAATGGCGCATTTATTGTGGATAGACACGCCATCATCATTAGGTACGCCGACAATTACAGCCATTGCTTACCCTTACTTGTCCATGCCGCGAGAATCGCGCATGCGGTTAGCCTTTTTGCGAGCTGCTTTAGCCGATGAGCTGTGAGCTTTCGCGCGCGCTTTCTTAAGTGCTGCTTTTTGTGCTGCACTCATACGGCGCTTACGGCGATTCGTTTTGATGTAAGTTACCTTGCCATCACGGATCACTTTCTTAAGGGCTTCAAGCATCATGGATTCACGAACGGCGAACTCTGCAATCGCTTCGTCTGAGTCCACGTTGCCTAGGCCATGCTCTAGGGATTCAAAGATGCGATCTGCTGCTTCTGGATCTTCCAGTGCTTCTTGCATGTCGCCCTCTTTTGGCTGGCCAACTTGAGCAATAAACTCACTAGCCGCTTCCTGTAGCGATTCGTATAGCGCTGCTTGGCCATCTGTTAGCTCGGTATCGTCATCGCCACCAGCCATGCCAAATAGCATTGCGTCTAGGTTGTCGATTGAGCTGTCACCACCGTTAACCCACTGAACACAAGCCGCTGCTGCGTCTTGGCGAGCCATGATGGTTGATGCGCGGTTGATTGACTCAAGAAGTTGATCTTCTGTTACAGACTCAAAAAATGCAGTTTCAGTTTGTTCCTGCTCGGCCACTTGTGGCATCACAAATGGCCGAGCAAGAACAGAACCCTCAGAAAACATTGATTTCATTCTATTCTTGCTCTTTTTTTGATTAACGGATTAGTACAGGTTCACCAAGGATTCGACGCGCAGAGCCAGTTGGACAGAACGACCAAGTGACTTTCCAGTAGTCGATTTCGACTTGCTTGATTTCCAGTGTCCAAGCGCTTTCGCCGTCTTGATCTGGATTACGAGGTGTCACTAGCGCACCAACGGCTTCATAGCCCTCTAGGATGCTTGCCATACCGTCAGTTAGACCCTCAAGCGTTGCACCGTCAGGTTGGTGTTTTAGGCGATTACCTAGTGCGTAGAAGTCGCGTGAGATAGCGTCAGCAATAGACACGACTTGCTCAAAACGTAGGTAGTTTTCAGCCGCAGATGACGTTAGAGAGTCATCAATGAACAGGTTGCCGTTTTCGTCTGTGCCTAGTTTGTTTAGACGTGCCTTGTACATTTCTTGGTAGTTAGGCTCGCCAGCACCTTGGATTGGTTTTAGGCCAGTACGCTGAATAACAGTACGTTCAACACCTGCTGGCGTGTAGTGCCAACCGCCGACCGGAGAGGTCTTAGCAACGCCAAGCGCTTTAGCTGCAAAGCCGATACCCGAGCCGCCCCATACCGCCATGTTGCCGTAGAAACGACACTTAGCTTGGTAAGGGATATGCACGAATGAAGCGCGATGGTTGTTGAAGTTCAGACCTTTTTTGAACTCCAATGCCGCTTCGTGCGTTAGGCGAGGATCAACATCGAAGTAGCCAGAAATGCGTTTGTCTTTACAGATTTGCGCAAGGTCAGTGATTACCGCAGTGTCGTAGCAGCCCAAACCACAAACGTAGTTAAAGCTGTAAACGGTAGTGCGTAGTGCTTTCACTGCTTTCTGGTAATCGTCAGCCGTAATGTCGCTAATATTGCCGTTGGTCGCGCCAGTGAATTTGGTTTTCGCAATTGCAGTAACTTCGCGTTTCGCTACTTCTGCATCGATGCGACAAGTTAGGTACTGCGAACGTTCTTCAAGAACAGTCTCGATAAACGCAGCGCCACCCATTTGATCTACTGCTGTAGGATCTAGGGATACAACCCATTCTTCTAGCACTACAGAGCCACCAGCCGCCTGTTCTTCCTTTAGTGTAAGAGTGAACATGCCAGTGCCATAAGTCGCTTCGTCTGCTTTCGCAAGCGTGATAGAGCGGTTATCGGATTGAGCACCGTCTTTGATAGCGATCGCTAAAAATTCGCCATCTTCTAGCGATAGGTCAGCCGAGTAGTTGATCGCTTCGTTAGTGATAACTACATCGTCTGCTGGTTTAGTTAGCTTGATAGCTGGGTAAGTTGCCGTTTTTGGTACGACACGAACCACAAGGCCATTACCGCCGCGCAATGCTTCATCAAGAACGCGCATGCCGTCAGCTAATTTGCCAAGGCTTGAGTGGTAAGGCTTACCTAGTTTGTCTAGGAAGTTAGCCGCCGTTACCGGAATAACTTCGAACGGCTTACCTTTTTGAGACACAATCACACCGCCAAACACGAGCTGGTTAGAGCCAGTGCCTTGCTTAGTTGTCGAGTCAGCGTTAATTGGCGAAACCGCAACTTGTGAGACGTTATCCATTGAAAATTCAATCTTACTCATTCTCTGTCTCTTTCAGCGTTAGATCCTGTGCTGCAAGCTGGTCTACAATTTCTTGCAAACCCGCTTGAGCAATACCTTTCACCGCAATCACGTTGTCTTTCGTCATTTCGGTTAGTTGCTCAACCGTTGCTACACCGTGGTTAGTCAATGCTTTTTCAACGCTCGCGCTTAGCTCAAGTGCTGATAGCGCTGTGCCTTTGTTGCTGGTGGCTGTGTCTGGTTGTCTTTGAGCTTCTGGTAAAACCGTTGGCTCAAGGCGAACCGAAACAAGGCCGTTTGGGTAGGCCGCTTCCACTTCGTGTTTGAAGCGGTTCACGTTGAAAACTGAGAGAGGGAAATCTTTAGCCAGTGGTGGCATGAGGCGACCCTGTACCGTGATTTCCTTTGGTGTGTGGTTGGTGATTAAAACGAGCGTTTCTTTCATCGAATCCCCCAAGAGCGGCAGCCCGTAAGACTGCCGCTTACTTGCCTTATGCCGCTTCTGCTACAGGAGCTTCGTCGATAAGTTTCACGCGGTAGAAGTAGTCTTCTCCGTCGAATGGATGGATTTCGCCGTAGGCCAGTTCGTATAGGGTGTTAGACGCTACTAGACCTTTACCGATTGGATGCGTGTACATGGTTGCTGCGATTGCATCACCTGCTACGTAGCCCGCTTCTGAGTGAGAAGAACCGCGACCGTAACAAAGCATGTCGTTCGTACCGATCACTACCGGACACTCGAATACTTTCCACATGCCGAACAACTTACCTGCGTAGTGGATAGCGTTTTTCTGTTGGTAATTAGCCGGAGCTACGAAATATGGAGCACCAAGAGACTTAAGGATTGTTGACGCGCCAGTACCAGCAAAGATACCTGTCATGCCAGTTGTGCGAGTCGCTTGTAGGATCTTCGTAGAAACGTTTAGAAGAACTTCGTTTAGACGTTCACGATGTAGACGCCAATCTTCACCAGCCGCTACGTAGATATTGAATGTTTCTTCGCGCGTACAAGCAAAGTCCATATCTACTAGGTGGCGAGTCGCTTTTTCCGATGCCAATGTGTTGCGCATGTGGCTCATCTGTAGAGATTTCAGATCTTGGCCAAACTCGCGTTGCATTGTGAACATCGCTTGAATAGTCGCGTCTGCTGCGATTGCGTTTTGACGTGGGCGCAGTATACGAGAGTCCATATCATGGTCGATCGTTGGGATAAGGTCAGGGCGTCTTTCAATGTCTACTTCGAACTCGATGTGCAGAACCGTTCCTGCTGGTAGGGCTGATGTTGGAGTGACGGTAACTTTGCCTTTTGCATGGTCTATCTGACAGTTAATAACCATACCATTGTGAGTACCTGTCATTATTTGACTACCGTTGCTGTCTAGGTCGCGAGCCACACGTTTATGGTTAATAAATAGGGAAACAGATGTCTTCGTGAATGGGATTTCAAACTTGGTGTGTTGTAGGTCAGTCTTAGAGTCAAAGACGTGAGTTGTCTTAGTGCCGTCTGGTTGCTGTTCAGAGACAAACTTGTAGCGCTGACGCATAGACGAGTATTGGCCAACCGTTGCTTGGTCGATTTCAGTACCCGCTGCGAAGTCACCGAAGTTTGAACCAGTGCGGCGGTACACTTTGAAGATCTCAACTTCGTTAGCACCCGCAGGGATCATCGTTACAGCGTCAAGTGTTGCTGTCTCAAGAAGAACTGGAAGCACTAGGCCAACCATCTTCGCACGGATTTCAACACCCTCAGATGTTGATAGAGATTGACCGATCGACTCAAGCATCATTGCGCCTGTTGAGCCATCACGCTTAGCACCCTCTAGCATCATCATGTTACGCATAGTTGCGTGAGCTGATGCCATTAGCTCATCGCTAGGTAGGTGGCCGTAAGTATTTTCGTATTCACGCACCGCAGACTGCATGCCTGATACGATGCTAACCGCTGTTTCTTGAGACACTGACTCGAACATAGGCTCATTCGCAATGGCTGACAAAATAGCCGCGCCACGAGAATTGTCGTCAGTTAGAAATATGCCTGTTTGTGAATCGAATTGGGATTCGACACACAGATTGTGCATTGCTTGAGCGCCTAAATGAATCGCCTCAATGCGTTTGTTGAAGTTAGAACGTTTATCTGCCATGTAAATAAACCTTAGCTATTAATTGAGTGTGTTCGGAATGATTTAGCCACAGGAAAGCGGTAAAAATTCGCTCAACTTCGGATAGTAATTAAGATTTATTGCGAAAAAAACAGGGGTAAAAGTTCGTTTAACTTATTGTTATATAATGAATTTGTTTCTTTTTGTGCGCTTTTGTGGGAATGGTAACGACAGGGGGGGTCTATGTCGTTGATCGTGTGTTTTTGTTGAGAGAAAAGGGGATAGGAAAGGGCATCTAAAAAAAATTTAAAAAATTTTCAGTTGTTATAGGGTTCCTGCCAAAAAGCCGAACACGTTGCTTAGTAGCTCTTGTGTGTCAGTCTCTAAGCTTGGAAGCTCAACCCCATAGAAAACGGCCAAAAAGTCACGAACAATGAGTTGATAAACGACCACCAGCGCGATGCTCCACATCATAGCGGCGCGTCCAGTACGTACCAATGTGTTAGAGCTGGCCGCTTCAAGCTCTGCCAGTTTGTAGGCAAACTCTTTGCGTTCTTCGTCACTGGTAAACACACGATCACCAAACTCGGTCAGTTCGTGGATAATGCCACCTACTTTCTCGCTGGTGGCGCTCTTAAATAGACTACTTGTAAACACTTTTGCTAGTCCCATCATTAGTTGCTCTCTTTAATGTGTTCTGCGAACGCTTCTGCCAGTGCTACGGCTAGCTTTTCGCGCAGTTCCAATCCCTTTTGTAACGACTCGTCGTTAGACAAAAAGAACGGCTCCAAAATCACGGCTGGCATTTTGGTTTTCATCAAGAAACGCCAACCGCGAGTATCAGTACCAGTGTTCGAGATAGGCTTAAGGCCACGATCACGCTGTCCGATAAGTCCAGCCACCGCTTTTTGTAGGCGCTGAGCAAGTGCTTGACTCTTGTCCGACTTATGCCAATGCAATGTCTCTGAGCCTTGAACTGACTTATTGGCCACGCTGTTACAATGTAACTCGATGGCATAGTCAGCGCCCGATTCGTTCACATCACCGATCATCCGTGAGTAGGTGTCTCGATACATGATCACTGGAAGAATGTCTCGCTTATGTAGCTCGGCGGCCAATAAGCTGGCTAGGGGATGATTATAGCCATACTCATTCATTCCGAATGTTTCATTGTAAGCGCCGCCATCTTTACAACTATGGCCAACAACAATACAGACTTTTTTCATTTTATAAATTTCCAAACTTAGCTTAACTAATATGCACTTATGTATTGACTATATTCGGAATAGGAAATATATTTGCTTTACCAGATCGGCATCCCAATCGACTGGTGTCAACTAACGTTGAAACTTCATTTTTAACCTTTGTAATAGCTTCTTGCGCCGCGAACACTTACCTCGCGGCTTTTTTTGCCTGCAATTCAGAAAAAAACCAGCGTGAACGCTGGCTTTGCTTGGATTATGGTCGGTTTTGAACGGGGTCTATCTTGTTTGATTTGAAGTAATCAAGAACAGGATTAACTCGATAGGGTTCTACGTGGAAGCTGGCCATCACCTGATCTTTACGCATCAAGTAAAACTGATTTCCGCTGTATCGTACCGCATCAAATATCACGTTCATTCGGCATCCATCGTACATGTACTCGCCATCGACGCTAAGGCTTTTGCGTACCACAAAGGATAGGCGCGCCTTGGTCGCTTTAAGCTCGTTACGGACTTTAACTAAGTTAATCGTCAGTACGAAAAGAAGCGACAATAATCCGTATAACTCGTATGCGTTAAGGTTAATTGAATAGCTAATATTGTTAAATATTTAGTACGAATAGGAAATTTACAAAATACCAAAACATTTTACAGGGTAAATACCTCTGCTGTCGCATCTTTGATGCTCGTTTTTTTCGTCTGGTTGCTACAAATGGTAAATGAAATCGCCTTAGTGAAGTAGCCTAACGCTAAGGTGCGTTCCTCTTTCGACGCAATGATCATTGCGTCAATCACCGTGCTTGAGCTGGTCACGCCACCAGCAAGGGGAGCCATGATCTCGTTTAGCGCATTCGCTTGGCTTTCTAGTTCCGGCGGCAAGTCTGGTGGCGGTAAGGTTGCACCGTTATCTGACTCACTGCCGCTTGTTGGTGGCGTTAATGCAGTATTGATTTGCGCCATAAGAGATACGGTTGCATCCACATGGCCGGAAAGACCATTGATCACTGCCTCAAGCGCTTTCAGTTCTTCCTTGCCGGTAATTGGCAAGATACTCGGAGCGGGTACGTTGTCCTCTGTACCATCAACCTTGTGTTTGATGTTCACACCAATGGACACTTGTTCGAGGTCGGTTGGATCGGTGATCAACACTAGGTGCTCATTCCATTGCGTTAACGTGGCCACCGTTGCGCTCACTGAGCCATTTAAGCCCTTAAGCGTTGCGACTAGCTTTGATGCGCCTTGGTAGTCCTCAATATCCTCGCTCATGCAGCCTGATAGCTTCTCTGACAAACTTTCACACTTCACCTTAAGGTATTTACCTCGGGTAAGGTTCTCCGCTTCCTTAAGGCCGCCTACGTCTAAAAACTGGCGAAACTGTTCGATTTGCTCTTGTGTGTCTAACATCAAATTGCCTCAATCAATCGTCATCAAGTCGTTACCGTTTACCAGCGTAGCGCCACACCCAAGGGCATCGCCTACCACGGCGACCGGAACGCCATTAACAGTAAGTTTTGAACTACCAGTAATAACGCCTACGTGCGGCGGGTTATCTGGTTTTACGTGCATGACGGATATATCACCCGTACCTAATACATTGATTCCATTCACGGTCAGTAGTGGTTGGCCAGAAACAAAAACACCTGGACTAAAGCCACCATGACCACTATCCACACTCCCTACAATTCCTACGGCTGGCATAGTGCATTACCCTAATGTAAATGGTGCTGCGGCAGCCTTAACAGCGAACTGGCCACCAGCATCGATATTGACGTTACCACTCGCTTTAATGGTTACTTCATTACCCTCTAGGTTGGCTTTACCGGAGGCTTTTACGGTTGCATTACCACCCGCTTCGATGTTCGCATCGCCTTTCACTTTGATAGCTAGTGCGCCTCCGATTTGCTCCAATGTGTTCCCCGTTGAGCTGCGAAACGCATTGCCCTCGACGTGGATAACACATTGGCCATCTGGTGTGATTTCAATGGCCGTGCCGCTTTGGGTATGCGTTATTGAGTAGCCGCCTTGATACGTGATGAGCTCGCGCAAACCAAATCGCACAAAGAGCGCATCTTTGCGGTCATAGGCTGGTGGCTCGGGTTCACCCTCGGCTCGTTTAGGCTGATAGGCTTCTCCGTTCACCTCGCTTGGTAGGTACGACTCATAGTTAGGCGCGTAGTAAAGCGATCCGGTAATACGGGGATAACGGGTATCGCCATTACGAGGAAAATCCACCCAAACCAGATCCCCTTTTTCCACTGGCACTGCATGGCCACCACTCGGTTTTGCGCCCAATGGCAGTAGAAACTCGGCAAAAGGTAAATCCTTATCGGGGATTGCATCCCAATAACCAAGCAAGCGAACGGATACCATGTACAAGCCTTTCGGATGGACGGTATTTACCACTTCGGCCTGATAGCTACCAAACAAGCGGTTAGTGACGTTGGTGCGTGTTCTGTTCTCTGACGAATCGCTCATAGGTTGCGTACTCCCAACTCGATACGACACTGATACCGGTTCCCACGTTGGCAATGGGCGACACGGTTCATGATTTGTTTCTCTGGCATGGACTCATCCAGCTCGGTAGCGGGTAGCCGTTTATGGAATAACACTGAGCACACTGAAAGAGGCGTAAAGGCGGTATTTCCGGTGAGCTCCACATCCAAAATAGGGATGATGGCCATGTGTTGATTATTCAGCGCCTTGGCTTGTGGAACGCTGACCATGACCATAGCGCCCGAACGTTGGCCACCTTGGAAGCCCTCGACGGTATCCCACGAGGCATAGTTACGGTTAAGAACGCGCTCAAACAGGGCTTCCTCTCCGATAATGGAGTAGTTCGCAAAGCTGTGCTCTGCTTCCTCTGGATTCGACTGTTCCAGCTTGAATTGCTCGCTCATATCCATGTTCTTGAGCGACTTAAAGTGCATAACACCACGGCAGATAAACGCCACTGAGCCGTAATCTCTGGCCATTGTTCGAATTAAGCGAGACTTAGTACCACCAGCATTTAAATGGTACGTAGCGCCACGCTCAAAGCTGTCACATTCGATTTTTAGCTCGGGTAACAGCTCGGCCAGAATGTCTTTAGGCTGCATTTCAACAAAGAATCGAGGCGTTGTGACTGGCTCTTTAAGTAGGTGCGCATCCTTTTGGAATGCTTGAACGGTAAGCATACCGTCAGCGCTGGTGGACTTGGCCACAATGAATTTTTCAATCCAAACCTGATCGCCTCGCTCGTTCACATCGGCCATCGTGACCTCGATCTCTGAACCGCGCTTAATCCCGTAGTCATCCCGATAAACGGCAGCCTGATCCATGATTTCCATAACTAGCTTGTTGCCGTCCATCGAAGCACACTCAATGTAGGTAAACGAATGAATGTGCTCGATAGGGATGTCATTTTCGTTGGTGACAACTTTTTGGGCGAGAAAGTATTCTTTATTACTCAATGACTCGGCCTCCCATACCAATCGCGCCCTGACGGACAGTGATCGACTCGGCCTCATAAACCTCTGCAATCACTTCAAAAGAGATTGAGGAAGCAAACAGGCGAGTATTTTCATGGTCTACTTCGGCGGGTTCGGTCATCGCATCTTTACGGCCACGTATCTCGATGCTGATTTCCATTTCAGTACCCGCGAGCATGGTTTTCGCTCTGAATACATGCTTACGCTTGCCCTTGGTATGACGTAGCCAAACCATTAAACCTAGCGCTAGGCGGCTAAGGGTAGACTGGTTCCAAGCTAGGGCATTAATGCGGTAGGTAAGCGCGACAAAGGACTTATTAATCACGGCATAAGGCTGGCCTTGTTCATTGGCCAGTTCGCCATAGTCAGCAATATCGACGTACTCCGCGCCGTCAACAAACCCAATCACCGGATCGCGCGTGATATAGCAAACAGGCAAAAGCTCATTACGGTTTGCTTTCACCTTGCCGCCTAATTTGGCTGTTAACTTAGATAGGAATGACACTGGATCGGTAAAGTTGCCATAATAAATCTTTCTCGACTTATCACGGCCAACAAAGCGAGAAAACTCACTGTTCTCTCGCCGTTTAGTGTCAGTCACAAGTAAAGAATCAAGCACGTTCTGGAAAAAGGCAGCCACCGCACGGTCAATGTCGGTTAACTCTGTGTGTTCCACCTTGCCATCGAATGTCACTACATCGCATGGGATTTCAAAGAACGTCTCATCCAGTTGCATGATTAGTCCTCCAAATCGTCCAGCTCGTAATACTTACGGCCTTTAACGATAGTGATGCACTTATCGCTTCGGTGTAAGGTCACATCGAACTTGTGGAAGTTGCTCGTTAGGATAGGTAGGTAAGCCGATACAGGCTCATTGCGTTGGTAGCCGTCTCGCGTTTTACGGCCTTTACCGGAACGGTTGCCCTCATAGATTTGGATGACCGCGCAATCAAAATCAATCTTGGCCATGTCTGCGATCGCTGCATCAAGATCTTTGTACATGTTAAGTACGTTCGCACACAACATGACGCAAAAACGGCGCTTTGAGCTGTCAATTTCGGCAATATTGTTCACTACGCCTTTGGTTTTTGAGTTCGGGTCAAAGTGAGTGACCGTCATGCTCTGCTTGTGGTAGTTAGTAAGGTATTCTTCTATTAGGTCTGGAAACTTACCGCAACCAAAGTTAAGAATGTTGTTCGCGTATGACCAGTTAGGTGCAAGTTTTCTCAGGCGCTTTGCACTGACTGGAACTTGCTTTCGGCTAGTCTGTAATGTCATGCCCACTCCATGATTGGAGCGGCGCTTTAAGGATGGGGTGGAGTAGGGCTAATATTAACGTTAAAGCTCGATTACGTCACTGTCTTGTAACGTTTCTTTGGATTCTAGCTCAGGCGAACTTTATGGTAATGTTTATCTGTACAATTCAAGGTAATTAGGGGGCACAATTTGGTTAACTCATTACTGCCCCAAAACAATTTAGAGTGTTTGCTTAGTTTAAAAATGTTATTGGTGATTTACTTTATCTTTTTTCATATATGTCTTTAATACATTCTTTTTTGGGTTAGAACGGTATGCTTTCTTCGAATAGGGCTTGTTTTTCGGGTGCTACGCGCTGAGCATAGTAATTCAAGATAGGTGGGCGCGGAGAATTTTCTATTAATATTTTTTTATCTTCGAGTAGAATTATTAATTCTACATATGTCTTAATTGAGAAAGAACAAGGACTTATTGTGTAATTTGGCTGAGCTGAGATCTCAAGAAATGAGTCACGCATTGAATACATACAGGAATTAGTCAAAGCACCATCAACTCTAAGTATTGGTCTATGAACACACTTCATCTAAAAGCACTGTTATTAGCCGTAGAAACTGGATCGATTTCTGCCGCGGCACGTAAACTGGGTAAAAAGCAATCTCAGGTTAGTCAATGGATTTCTGATCTGGAAATCGATCTAGGGGTTAACTTCTTTGACCGAACAGGAAATAAAACCACTTTGAGTAAAGACGGGGAACGTTTACTTCCCCATCTTACTCATACACTGAGCCACCTTGATAAGTTTGTCCAAGGTGCTGAAATGCTTATGCAAAATGAGCCGACTGTACTGACCATAGGGATTGAAAACTACATCCCTGACATTGTGTTTACGCAACCTCTAGCCTCTGTTTTAGATTTACCCCATTTGAGTGTTGAGGTCTATCGCGATGAAAGAACCCAACTGGAGCAAGACTTAGGCGATGGTCATGTAGACGTCATAATTACCCATGAGTCGGAAACTATTCATCACAAACATTTCGATTATTGCCGTCTAGGGTGCTATAGAGAAATTCTAGTCTGTAGTCCTGACCATCCACTGGCTCAGTTATCTCACGTTACCAGTAAGGACTTGAGTGAATACCGCGAGTTAGTATGGGGTGAAGTAAGTAGCGAAGACAACGATGGTTTTAGCCCGTGTTACTGTGTGTTCTCAGATATCGATCCCCTCATAGCTATGCTCAAACACAATAAGGGATTTGCGTTTTTACCAGAGGAGTGTGTTAGCACGCAAATCGAAAACGGCCTACTGGTTGCTCTCAATTGCGACTTCGAACTCTCTGGCATTGACCGAAAAGTTGAGCTGTGTTGGCGCAACGGACTAACCCTTTCTGAAAGTGGGAGTATGGTAATTAAAGCCTTTAAACACTACCATCTTCTGCCCCAGAAACACCAATACAAGTAGCGAATTAGTCAGACGCTGCGATAAGCGCATCCCACCAATCATAGATATACAGGGAGGCGTAAATAGGTAATAGCGCCCATAGCAATGGATCGTCCCATACCGTTGATGTGGTGCCAATAGCCGCTATCGCCAAGATCATAAGCTCAGAAATACCAGTAAAGAGAAGTAGCTTAGTGAAGTGAACCAGAATTCGCTGAATCTGATTAGCAAGCTGAGTTTTCTGGTATGTCGCTTCAAACACGCCAATAATACCAGCAGCCATCATGAGCCCAATAACGGCTAAAATCGCCGACTGATTACCATGTTCCATATCGCGCATGCTATCGAAGGTGCAGCTAAACAGTACCGGGACAAGGATCACCAGCAGTATTAGTTGTTTCAGGCTCACTTCAATATAGAAACGTTTACGTAGCACTCTTACCTCCGTGGAAAAATAAGGTGCCGGAAACATCCTGCACCTTTTTAGTTACTCTTCTGAGTCGAAAACTATATCACCCTGTAACATTGTCATTAAGATCTTAGTGTCGGCAATCTCACCTACCCGCAAGCGGGTAATATCATGTTCCAAAATGGCAAAGTCTGCTGATTTTCCGACTTCTATCGAACCTGTAATATCACTGATTCCCAAACTTTCTGCGGCGTTGGTTGTGTACGCATCAATCGCTGAATGAATATCCGGCAATCCCGTTTTACCCATTTTAAGGCTATTGGCGATACCAATTAACGGATTGATATCATGCACATTCCAGTCACTACTCAAGGAGACGTTAGCCCCTGTATCAAAGATGGCTTTCAGGTTCATCATGGCTCTGGTGCGTTTAGCACCAAGAAAAACTTCTGCCCATTTGTGATCATGGTAAGCCACATAATCAGAGCCAACCTGAAAATCTGCCGTTACATTCAGCTTGGCAAAACGCGGGACATCTTTTGAGTTCACCAGCTCCACATGAGTTAGTGTATAAGGTTTATCTGCGCCTTGACTGCGAACATATTCGATAGCATTCAGTGACTCACGAATACCTCCATCACCTATAGCATGAATATGAGCGCTATAACCAATTTGATTTAACTCATCAAGCCAGATTTTCATTTGCTGCGGTGGAATATAGTTGATGCCGTATGGCTCGTCAGGAATATAGGTGTCTAGATACGGAGCCAGTGTTTTTGCAGTTCCGTTAATGAAAATACCATCGCTATACATTTTCACCTGATCCACCAGTAGCAAACGAGATTTGTCGCTGGATTGAATTTTCTTTAAAAATGTAAGCTGGGGTTCCATGGAGTCGGCCGGGTAAATCCACGGGCGAAGCGATACACGAGCCGTTAAGTTTCCTTTTTCTTCAGCTTGTTTCCACACTTCATACCAGCCACGTTTCCAATATAATCGACCGTCACCAATTGTGGTTATACCATGAGCGGCCGCTTCTTCAAGGCCTGCCATTAAGCCTTCGTAACTTTGATCAAATTGGCTCTCTAAGCTGTTCCATGCCATCTCCATAACAATATCGCCCGCATTATCAAGCAAAATGCCATTGAGTTCTCCAGTTTTATCGTCTTTAAGAATCTTGCCGCCTTGCGGTTCTTGGGAGTATTTGGAGATGCCTGCTTGCTTAAGGGCTGCTGAATTCACCCACATGGAATGGGAAGTCTGCTCCATAATCACCACTGGTTGATCCGGGAAAATACGGTCAATCACTTCTAAAGGTGTATAACGGTTGTCTTCACTTAGGATTGCATCAAGAGAAAAGCCATAACCCATTAGCCATTCGTTCGACTTAGCTTGCTTACGACACGCTTTTAGATAGGGGGTCTGCTCTTCCAGTGAAGCATCCATATTCAGCTCACAATTGCCCCCTGCCTCCGAAGCCGCTTCAAACACATGGTTGTGGTTATCGATAAAACCCGGCATCACAAAAGCTTGTTCAACATTGATAATGTTAGTTGTCGAGGTCCGATAGGCATTGACTTCGGGTGTATTACCAACATACACAATATTACCATCGTAAATCGCGATAGCATCTGCATCGTCGTAACCGTAAATCTTGGCGTTAGTGATAATCACATCCGCTTGTTCAGCAGCAAGAGAAATTGGACTCATGGTTAAGCTCGCTATTAATGCAAGTGAGTAAACTCGGTTCATATATTGATCCTTTAATGTCCCACAATATCTGTGAGTATAGGAAGTAGGTGTTTTGAAGAAAGTCTATAGTAGTCAAAAAATAAATGAAAAATAGTGAGTATTAGAATCTTGGGATAGTCTGCACAAATCAGATTTCAAGTTACTTATTCTTATATATTGCACTCTTGTTAAAGCAATTAATCTAACAAAGTATTGTCCAAATAACGTTTAGAAAAAACTGTATGGTTCGATGGAGGAGTTACAAAAAGATCTGGACGAATGGATGGACTACAACAATCATCGTACTTATCAAGGAAAAATGTGCTGTGGCAGAATGCCAATAGAAACATTAGAGGATGGGAAATCAATCTGGGCTAAAAAGAATTTAGCCCAGACGTAATTTGACAGGTACTGAATCGAAAAGTGGGTAACTGTCAGATCATGTCTGAACTATTACAGTTTAGTTGATCACTACAGTGCTAGCTGTTACTTTCCTTCTATTATTCCTGAGTATGGTTTTTTTTTTGAAAACAGTTCTGTCAATTATTGCCTTTGTCGCTTCCTTATTTTCATCCGAACTCTTGGCCGCTGAAGTCGCTATAGGCATACAAGCCACAATGAATAGTATCGATATTCAAGAGTCCAAGGATAACGAAAAAACAATTGCCCGCATGACCAGCGACATAAAGTATTATCCGACGGTATCACTCCTGTCGGACGAGTACTATTTTAGCAAAGATTCTAACGTTGGTGTTCAATTACAATTTGATTGGAGTATATTTAAAGTTGATAAGCAAGAAGTCGGTGGGAATGACACTGGCATTGATTTGGGAACATCCATATCGGGCTACGCTCTATCGGGTGTACCGGTCCTCTTTTACCACTTTAACCGGCACAACCGTAATGAATGGAATGTAAAGTTA
The DNA here is from genome assembly GCF_015163535.1 of Vibrio sp. OPT46. NCBI lineage: Bacteria > Pseudomonadati > Pseudomonadota > Gammaproteobacteria > Vibrionales > Vibrionaceae > Vibrio > Vibrio sp. OPT46. The sequence continues at coordinate 20,142 of NZ_JADDYG010000254.1, forward strand.
GGAACAGGATTGGGACTTGGGTATTTAAAGCTCAAGGGGGATTATCAGATCACAGATGTGACACATCCCGATTACAGTAAGAAAAAACAAGTAAGCATGGATGAAGTAGGGCTTGCGGTCGGTGTCTACCTGGAAGCAAATAAAGGAAATCATGTTATCTCGGTTTACAACTTTAGTCCTGTTACCCAAAGTGGTACCTCACAATTGGAAGAATATAATTTTTTCTTATCTTATAAGTATCGCGTTAATATTGATGGCCTACTTTACCCCTAAACTGCTACAGCCAGACTGGGCACTTCATCAAGCGATATTTTGCTGTTCAGTGTCAACTGGGTTTAAGCACTCTGTCTTTTCGTCAGATTATAATCAACCGTAATGTACTCAAAGACCGTTTATCTTGTCTCATATCTGAGCGGTTCGTATTGGATCGCTTCAACTTTGATCGAATGGAAGAAACTCTCAACATTAGCTGAACAGCTTGTTTTTTCTGTTGAGATGTTGTTATTTGGAATAGTCTGAGTATGAAAGTTCTCTTTATGCTCATGGTTCGGAGAGCTTTAAGCAATTTAATGAAGAACTGGGGGAGAAGAGTTTTCGTGAATGATTGAAATGTTTTTTTGAATACTCGGTGCGAGAATCCAAAAGTTCACGATAGTTCCATCAACAATTGTTCAGGATTTTCACGGTACTAAAGTACGTTTCATTACACGCTCTCAAGTGAGTGAGTTTGTTGCGGAAACAACATGCTAACAAACTTGTTTAAGAGCGATTCGCAATGTGTAGCATTTTTCGTTTGCTTTGGCTGTAGTGTGTACGGCACAGTATTTTAGGTTAGTGGTCTGCATTACTCACCACTTAACACGGCGTTATAAACCCGAATGCTCCACGTTTAGTAGACACTTTACTAAGTTAGATCTAGGGTCTACTTGAGAGGTGATTTACGGCTAAACAAATCGCAGCGCTCTTCTTTTCAACAAATATACACAGGGGTAGGTTTTCATTATTGATCCACATACAAACTGTCCAAATTCCTATTAACAGGTGTGATAATAGTAGAAACTTAACCAACGAAGAATGTATGGTCGTCCACTCATCGGTTGAACTGCTATAATTTCCTTTAAAATCAGACAAATAAAGTCTAGTTTAATACTCGATTCTTGTGCTCATATGTTGGATAGACTATCGCTAAGTAGCGCATGATGGTACACCAATTACTAGCTCTATTGACTTCTGCAATTCATTCTTTGCCTTTAAGTCAATAAGGTTCGTGTTGACTTGTTTATGCCTCTTTCAAAGTTAAAAACAGGCTTTATTGTTGTATCGAATATCTGTTTGCAATAATTACTCTAATGATACCATAGATTTTAATCTGACGTACCATTTTTCACTATGATTTTTCCGTTAAGTGATTGATTTAATACATAATAAAATTTATATCAAGAAATGCATATCTATTATGTACACATAGTGTATAGTATCCGAAGCTCAAACAGTGAGCTATTGATAATACATTTAGTTCAAGATCTTCTCAGTTTTTATTCGATTAAGTTCGTCATATCTATCCTGCGATACCTTTTTCTTCATTCCTTATTTAGTAGCTTTCTTTTTTATTAATTCAATGTATCGAGATATATTATGTCAAATAAAACAACTGGATCAGTAAAATGGTTTAATGAAACTAAAGGTTTTGGATTCATCACTCCAGATAACGGTGGTGCTGACCTTTTTGTTCATTTCAGATCAATTTCTGACGAAGGTTTCAAAACATTATCTGAAGGCCAAAAGGTTTCTTTTAATGTTGAACAAGGTAACAAAGGCCCACAAGCTGACAACGTTACTTTAGTATAAGAGTTATTTAAAAGATCTCTTCGTTAGTCGAGGTCTTTTTTGTTTAATTTTAATAATCAGCCCGATGACTCTAAAAACTAATCTAAAATAATATTGGTATTTCTTGGTCTGCTACCAGAAAATAGGTAAACAATGATGTACTAAAAATCCATGCTCTTACTAGGTTAAATACCAGCTTCTTTGACCTCTATTTTCATTTTTTGAACTTGAAAATCAAAGATTCATACGTGAGGTTTTGGAGGCATTTTCGTACTCATATCAAAGAAGGAGGATATCCTTTGAAAAAACCATCGATTAAGAGTAACTCAAGAATGATGAAAAATAAAAGCTCTAGTACAAATGATAATTATAATAGTATTCATAAAATTAGAAAAAAAATTGAAGATATATTGTTAGAACGAGAAGAAAAGAAACTTTGGGATTTATAAGGTAAGTAGTTATATGAGAAAACCAGTAAGAAAGAAATCGATCAAAAAAACGCAGAAAAACAACTTCGAAGAACGATTTTCTATGATGGTAAAAGAATACCAAGAAGCTAAAGAAACGCTAGAATCTATGGAAGAAGGTTCAAAAGAATATATGGTTCAAAATAAGTTATGCGATAAATTATTTTCAAATGCTGAACGATACATTAATAAAAACTAACCATTTGAAATAGTTTCTTCTACTCTATATCAAATTTACCCAAACTTTTTCTAATAATAATTACGATCTATCTTACCTCATTTGGTATCGTGTCTTCAGTGTTACATTGTGTTGAACATAGAGTTGGCTTTGTTACTAATTTATAAAGAAGGGTTGTTGCCTCATCAGTGCAGGTTACTTAATCGGCGGGGTCTACCACGTTTGTCTTGCTTCCAGTTAGTTATTTAATAACCGGAGGTTAATGAGTGTAGTCGATCACAGCGTAGCTTCTTGATTGAGATCCATCAATTTAAATAACAAAGTCTTGCGATACTTACAATAATTAATAATGTGCTAATTTAACTAGTGCCGTTACTCACTTTTGTCTATTTTATGCTGACCTATGTAGTATCATCGTCTCTTTCATAGTCAGCATGGATAAGGTGCGAAATTTAGTTAACCATCAAAATAGGATTATATATGAGTAAGCTATCCAAACCGATACAAAAGCAGAAAAAACCTGTTCTTAATCCGAAAGGAAAAAGGGCTAAGGAACAAAAGAAGTGGGATAAGGAATGGTGATTGTGAGTTCAAGAAACCTTTCTGAACTTATAAATACGACACTCCTCATACATTCTGAAAAACTGAGTAACTTGGACAGAGATATGCTTTCAGGTTTACTCGATCAACTTAACCGTAAACAGGCTTTGACAGACAAACAAATTAAACTGTGTCAAAGGCTAATACGAAAAACTAATCAAGCCTGTGTATTTATTGATACATCTCAAACGAACTTTGATTGTTAGGCAATATCAGTTTTCAATGTTATCAAGCCAGCTTTCATCTAACGTTAATCGAGTTAGGACTTGATCCATTAAATCTTTGATTTCAATTTGGTCAGTCCCCTTTGGCGCATGATGCTCTGCCGAGCGTTTAGCGTTGGTTAGGTTTTTCATAAATATCGTTTCTTTATCTATCACGGTATGTTTCTCGTTGAAGTAAGTAACCAGGTAGGGTGGCATAGTGTTATTCCTTCTGTGGAGGAATGATGATATGAGGCTTTCAATATAGCATTTTTTCAGTGCTACTTCTTTGAGATAAGAAAAAGTGAGACTTTTCTAACATTTCTTATACTATCGGCTTAATAGCAACATAAAAAAGATGGCTAAATAGTTCTACTAATTATGGCAGTAGGTGACGAATATTTTCAAGGCAAGCGAGCACCTCTTGCTTATCATATGAAGTATCTGCTTTTTCACTTGTACTTTGTCTGACGACGAAATTGACGGGCAGCACCTCAGAGATTGTTCCCTCTGGTTTTTCCATTTGGCTGAGCATTAATTTAACGGCTTTACGGCCCAACTTGTCGAAGTCTTGTTTGATCGTGGTTAAAGGCGGTGAAAAATATTGACTGTCCTGAATACCATCAAACCCAATGACAGAAACCGTCTTTGGCACATTGATGCCTGCTTCAGACAGAGCGCATAAAACACCGAGTGCCATTTGATCATTGGCGACTAGCACCGCATCAAAGTCTATACCTTTTAGAACAAGGTCTTTAATCGCTTTGTGGCCACTGGCTGCTTGCCAATCACCTTCATAACAAGCAACTTCTTTGGCTCCATGTTTTTGGAGTTGTGTTTGCCACGCGTCGTAACGAATTTTAGAGGCGGTCGATTCAGATGGGCCAGAAATACACACGAAGGAATCGCGTTTTTGTTCAATCAAATGTAATACCGCTAAGTTTGCTCCTGTATGATGATCACACCTAACATGATTGACAGGGGTCCCTTCAGGAACATCAATGAATACCAATGTTAGTTGACTGAACTGCTCAATCAGACACTGTGCGATGTCTTGATTTACGGGGGCGTTGATAATAATAGCATCGACTTGTTGTGCAATAAGCTCTCGAATCGCATCGCGAAATTCATCAATAGAGTTGTTTGCTAGCACGGTTAACGCTGTCCCGTAGCCCATCTCATGCGCTTGGTTACGAATTCCGTTGGCAATCAGAGCCACACCGTGCAGAGAGATATCCAAGGAAACAATACCGATGATCCGAGACTTAGCTCGGCTCAGCATTTGTGCACCTTTGTTTGGTACATAGCCAAGCTTTTTTATCGCATCGTTGACGCGTTTTCGCGTTGCTTCCGCGACGTTATCTGCGCCATTGGTTACGCGAGATACGGTTTGAGTTGAGACCCCAGCTAACCGCGCAACATCTTTAAACGTGACTGCCACTGCATTCTCCTATCCAGATTTGCTATTCATTCTACCATATTCATTCAAATTTCCTCGTGATTAATGTCGTAAAAACATGAATAAATGTTTCCGAAAACACAAGATCAACCACACAAAAAATACCTCCTTAACATGATTTGAGTCACATTTGTTAGGCTTTTTTGTCGTAATAAAGCTGAATGTGCGCATCATTATTTATAGATTAAATGTTTGCGAAAACAGAGAAGCAGAATGCAAAAATTTGTTCACTTAAAGTCTAAGAATCACAGCATGATCATTAAAGTGGATCGTGTTCCTGAAATCCTTCATTGGGGAGCGAAAATAGCTCAGATTGACCCTGATTTAATCCTCTCGACCGAGCGGCCTATTTCTCAGGCTCGTCTTGATGTCGACGTGCCGTTATCACTATGCCCAGAGCTTGGTAGTGGTCACTTTAATGCGCCTGGTATTGAAGGACACCGAAATGGCGATAATTGGGCGCCCGTGTTCATAACCAAATCTATTGAGCAAAATGATGGTAGTGCAACATTTATACTTCAAGACGACATCGCTGGGCTTGAGTTGGTCATTGAGCTGCACCTTGATTTCAATAGCGACGTGGTGCAAAAACGCATCTCAATAAAGAACATCGCGTCAAGCGAGTATTGTTTAGATAAGCTTTCTTCCACTTTACCATTACCTAATCATGCCAACGAATTAATGACATTTCACGGACGTTGGTGTCATGAATTTCAAACTCAACGCTTGCGCTTTGAACATGGTGGCTTTATGCAAGAAAACCGCCGTGGCCGAACCTCTCATGAAAATTTCCCTGGTCTGTTCGCTGGCACGAATGGCTTTGGCGAGCAATTGGGTCACGTATGGGGCTTTCATCTTGGTTGGAGTGGTAATCATCAACTGCGCGCTGATGTTCGTAGTGATGGTCGCCGCTTTGTTCAAGCCGGCGAGTTGTTACTCTCTGGTGAAAAGCGTTTAAAAAGTGGTGAGACATACCAGTCCCCGTGGCTTTACGCAACATACAGCAACTCGGGTTTGAACGGTATTTCACAACGATTCCATGAGTTTGTTCGCACCAATATTATCCAGTTTCCAAGCAGTAAACCCCGCCCGGTTCACTTAAACACATGGGAAGGTATCTATTTTGATCATAACCCTGAGTACATCATGCAGATGGCAACCGAAGCCGCTGAGATGGGGGTCGAGCGCTTCATTATTGATGATGGTTGGTTCGTTGGTCGTGATGGCGAACGTGCCGCGCTTGGTGACTGGTATTTGGATGAAACGAAGTACCCAAATGGTCTTGAACCAGTGATTGAGCACGTAAACAACAAAGGTATGGAATTTGGTCTTTGGGTTGAACCCGAGATGGTCAGCCAAGACTCAAATCTATATCGCCAACACCCCGATTGGGTGTTGAGTCTGCAAGGCTACCATCAGCCTTCAGGTCGTTGGCAATACGTGTTGGATTTGCAAAACAAAGATTGCTTCAACTACCTGTTTGATCGTTTGAATGACTTACTAACTCGCTACAACATTGGCTACCTAAAGTGGGATATGAACCGTGAACTGGTGCAGCCAGGTCATCAAGGTAAGCCAGCTGTACATGGTCAAACTAAAGCGCTTTATCGTCTGTTAGATGAACTTTATGCGGCACATCCTGAGGTCGAGATTGAGTCTTGTTCTTCAGGTGGTGGTCGTATTGATTTTGAAATCCTTAAACGCACTCATCGCTTCTGGGCTTCTGATTGTAACGATGCGCTAGAACGTCAAGCTATTCAGCGCGGTATGAGTTATTTCTTTCCGCCTGAAGTAATGGGTGCACACATTGGCCCTGCGGAATGTCATTCAACTAACCGTCGCCATGCCATCAATATGCGTGGAGTGACGGCGTTAAGTGGTCACATGGGCGTTGAACTCGATCCAGTAAAAGAGAGTGCTGAAGAAAAACAAGCCTTCGCCCATTATATTCAATTGCACAAACAGTATCGCGACTTGCTTCACTCTGGGCGTGCTTTCCGTATTGACCCAGCAGATCATAGCCAGAACATCTATGGTGTTGAAAACGGGAAAGAAATGCTGATTACGGTCTGCCAGTTGGCCATGCCAAATCACGCGCTACCATCTCCACTTCGGGTGAGTTGTGCGGATGAAAAGGCCAGTTACGAAATCAAGATTGTGGAAATGCCACAGACCAGTTTTCAATTGATGAAACAACGTCCGAAATGGCTAGACAAAACTCTGACTCTAAGTGGTGATAACTTAAAAGAAATTGGGGTGACACTCCCGATCCTCGATCCCGAATCAGCGCTTATTGTTCATCTTAAAAAACGTTAAACCTCTACCTGCCTCCTCTAGCGACCAGTTTCAACTTACGTTGTTCCTGATAAAACACTCCTATACTCGCTAGAGGGGCACCCTACAACCAACAAGCAAGTTGAATTGCTTAACTTGTTAAGGAAACAAAATGTCTATTACAGTATTACTTTCGTTTTTGCTGTTTACGGGCTTTGTTGTGGTGTTCACTTACAGCAAAGTTAAAAATGATAAACACACCTCTCAAGATGGTTTCTTCCTTGGAGGACGAAGTTTGACGGGCGGACTGATTGCCAGCTCGCTAATTCTTACCAATTTGAGTGCAACCAGTTTTGTCGGTATGAGTGCTCAAGCCTACACCCACAATATGAGTGTGATGGGGTGGGAAGTTGCCTCTGGCGTTACTCTGGTTGTCATTGCGCTGCTGCTTGTACCGCGTTACCTCAAGCAAGGTATCACCACCATTCCAGATTTCTTAGAAAGCCGTTATGACATGTCGGTGAAGAAGTTCGTTACTTTGTTGTTCTTGTGTCAATACGTCATCAACATTCTTCCTACTACTCTTTACGCTGGCGCAGTGGTACTAGGCGAAATCTTCGATGTACAAGGTTTATTGGGTATTTCTGAATTTAGCTCCATCGCACTGGTCTCTGCCACGATAGGTTTGTTAGGTTTCTTTTACGCTATTTATGGTGGTCTAAAAGCTGTCGTTATTGCTGATACCTTCAATGGTGTAGGATTGATTCTTGGTGGCCTAATGATCCCTGTATTTGGCCTGATGGCATTAGGCGGCGGTAACTTTATAGAAGGTTTGGACGTGTTGCTCACTGCCGCACCAGAGAAGCTGCAATCCGTAGGTAAAGAAACGGATCCACTGCCATTTTCTACTCTGTTCACGGGCCTATTATTGGTGAACTTGTATTATTGGGGCACCGACCAATCCATCATTCAGCGTGCGCTTGGCGCAAAGAACCTGAAAGAAGGTCAAAAGGGTGTCATTCTCGCAGGTGCAATTAAGGTTATCTCTCCATTATTCCTTATCATTCCCGGCATCATTGCCTTCCACATGTTTGGCTCTGATGCAGGTAATCCCGACACAATGTATACGCGCTTAGTGAATGAAGTGTTACCCAAGCCTCTTGTTGGCTTCTTTGTTGCGGTTATGTTTGGTGCCATATTAAGTACGTTTAATGGTGTGTTAAACAGTTCTACGACACTATTTGCATTGAACGTTTATAAGCCATTATTTGGTAAAGATAAGTCCGATGAAGAGTTAGTCGGTAAGGGGCGGCTATTCGGAGTCATCATTGCCATTATCTCTGTTTGTATTGCACCGTTTATCCTATATGCACCAGAAGGTTTATTCCAATATTTACAAATGGTTGCTGGCTTTTTCAGTGTGCCTATCTTCACCATTGTGTTCGTTGGTTACATTTCAAAACGTGTACCAGCTATTGCAGCCAAAGTTGCACTAACGATTTTTGTGAGCTCCTATGCTGCGATGCAATTGATCTTTGACACCCCAATCCACTTCTTACATCAATTAGCGATTTTATTTGTAGTTTGTACTTTACTGATGTTTGCGATTGGTTTTTTTGTGCCACGTGATACGGATTATGTGATGCCAGTTAATGAAAGCATCGATGTGACGCCATGGTCTTTCCGCTTTGAGGCGTCCGCAGTCATTCTCTATATGGTGCTGGGTGCATATGTAATGTTTTCGGACGTAGGTTTTGTTTCAAACGACCCAACGGTCATGCAAGTGTATGGTTTTTGCGGTGTTATCTTAATGCTTGGTGTGACCTTTAACTATTTATTGAAACGTAGGAAAAGCAAACAGGTAACCAAGCTGAATGATATGTACATGCCGTAATCAAACCACACTAATTATTTAATCATTAAAAACGGACAGCAAGTAGATAGATCGGTATGCCCGAATATGCGCATGATGCGGGTATACCTGATCTAGAGATTTTTACGTTGAAAGGTGGAAAAGTATTTATGGCAGTTCTTGTCACAGGCGGAATGGGGTATATCGGTAGTCACACATGTGTGCAGATGATCAAAGCTGGTATGGAACCAATCATCGTAGACAACCTATGTAATTCCAAAATAGAGGTATTAAATCGTATAGAGGCACTAACAGGGCAGCAACCAGCTTTCTATCAAGGCGACATTCGAGATGAAGACTTTTTAGACTCAGTATTTAATAAACATGATATTCAAGCTGTGATTCATTTTGCAGGTCTAAAAGCCGTTGGCGAATCCGTTATAAAACCATTGGAGTATTACGATAATAACGTTAATGGTTCATTGGTGTTGGTGCACAGTATGCGCAAATCGGGTGTAAAAAGCATTGTATTTAGCTCATCTGCAACGGTTTATGGTGATCCTAAGGTTGTGCCTATTACGGAAGAGTCACCAACAGGTGCAACCACTAACCCTTATGGTCGCAGTAAATACATGGTGGAAGAGTGTTTGAGTGACCTGTTTCAAGCTGAACAGGATTGGAGTGTGACTTTGTTACGTTACTTCAACCCCGTTGGTGCACACCCGTCGGGCACCATGGGCGAAGATCCACAGGGGATCCCAAACAATTTAATGCCGTTCATCGCTCAAGTCGCGGTTGGTCGTCGAGAAAAATTGTCGGTATTCGGTAGCGACTACTCCACACCGGATGGCACTGGTGTTCGTGACTACATCCACGTAATGGATTTGGCTGACGGCCATATCGCAGCCCTGAAATCGGTCGGCGAAAAGGCCGGCTTGCACGTGTACAACTTAGGCACGGGCAAAGGTTCGAGCGTACTTGAAATGGTCGAAGCGTTCTCAACGGCATGTGGTCATCCAATCCCTTACGAGCTTTGTCCTCGTCGCCCTGGAGACATTGCAGAATGTTGGGCCAGTACGGAAAAAGCACAAAGAGAGCTCGGTTGGAAAGCTACCCGCAGCATTGCTGAAATGACGGCAGATACGTGGAATTGGCAATCGAGTAATCCTGACGGGTATTAATGTACTCGAAACTTCTTTTAAACAAATTGATGAGTTTGGTGTGTGCCAAATCGAAGACAGACTAAAAAAGATGAGCAAGTAATATGTCAAATGTTGAATTCAATCCAATAGATCACCCACATCGCCGTTACAATCCATTAACCGGGCAGTGGGTTTTGGTCTCTCCTCATCGTGCTAAACGTCCTTGGAGTGGGGCTGATGAGAAACCAGAGATTAACGAACAACCAAGCTACGATGAGAAGTGCTTCCTTTGTCCAACTAATGCGCGTATTTCAGGGGATGTTAACCCAGATTACCAAGGTACATACGTATTCCAAAATGATTTTGCAGCATTGGTGGTGGACTCACCAGATGCACCTAAGTCAGATAATCCGCTATTCAAATCTCAGGGTGTGCGTGGTTTGAGCCGCGTCATCTGTTTCTCGCCTGATCACAGCAAAACCTTACCGGAATTGCCAGTTGATAAAATTCGCGGCGTGATTGATACATGGAATGATCAAATCGAAGAGTTAGGCAAAGACTACATTTGGGTTCAAGCATTCGAAAATAAAGGCGAAACCATGGGTTGTTCTCAGCCTCACCCACACGGTCAAATCTGGGCGAACAGCTTCTTACCAAACGAAATTGAGCGCAAAGAGCGCAACTTAAAAGCGTATTACCAAGAACATGGCAGCAACTTGCTGGTGGACTACGTGCAAGCTGAACTTAAAGACGGTTCACGTACAGTGGTTGAAACTGAATATTGGATTGCCGTTGTACCGTACTGGGCTGCATGGCCGTTCGAAACCATGCTTCTTCCGAAAGTACACATACGCCGCATGAGTGAGCTAACCGATGAACAACGTGATGACCTTGCAGTTGCTATCAAAAAGCTGACGAGTCGCTACGACAATTTATTCCAATGTTCTTTTCCTTACTCGATGGGTTGGCACTATGCACCATTCTTTGAAGAAGGCACCGATATCAACCATTGGCAATTACATGCGCTGTTCTACCCACCATTACTTCGTAGTGCCACGGTTCGCAAGTTCATGGTGGGTTATGAAATGCTCGCAGAAAATCAACGAGACCTAACAGCGGAGCAGGCTGCACAACGTTTACGCGATTTAAGTGATGTGCATTATAAAGAGTCATAAACTCTCGAGAACTATTGATAGCGAACAAAATGGGGAGTACCACCTTGCGATGAAACATGAGGCTCAAAGTACTTCCCCAACACCAAATTTATATCTTAAGAGAACGCCACTTATGTCTGATTTAATCCAAAATGTTGAAAGCTCTTTTGAAGAATTGCTGGGCTATGCACCGAGCCATATTATTCAAGCTCCTGGCCGTGTAAACCTCATTGGTGAGCATACTGACTACAACGATGGTTTTGTGCTGCCATGCGCAATCAATTACCAAACGATAGTCGCTGCTGCGAAACGTGAAGACACTCTAGTACGTGTGGTATCCGTGGATTATGGTAATGCAATTGATGAGTTCGATATCAGTCAAGAGATTGTATTCCAATCTAACCAAATGTGGGCGAACTATATTCGCGGGGTGGTCAAAAGTCTTCTTTCTCGCGGTTACCAATTTACTGGAGCGGATATTGCGGTTAGTGGTAATGTTCCGCAAGGAGCAGGTTTAAGCTCATCGGCTGCATTGGAAGTGGTGATAGGGCAAACGTTTAAAGTACTGTTTAATCTGGAAATCAGCCAAGCAGAAATAGCCCTAAATGGTCAGCAAGCAGAGAACGAATTCGTTGGCTGTAACTGCGGTATCATGGACCAAATGATTTCGGCAGAAGGTCGTGAAAACCACGCCATATTATTGGATTGTCGTAGTTTAGAAACCGAGGCGGTCCCGATGCCAGAGGACATCGCGGTTGTGATAATCAACTCGAACAAAAAACGTGGCTTGGTAGACAGCGAATACAACACGCGCCGTAAGCAGTGTGAAGAAGCGGCACGCACCTTTGGTGTGGCAGCGTTACGTGATGTTACCATTGAGCAGTTTGACGAAAAAGTGTCTGAGCTGGATGACATGGTTGCGAAGCGAGCTCGCCACGTGATCACAGAAAATGACCGCACTGTTAAAGCGGCGCAAGCACTTCGTGCGCACGACATAAAGCGTATGGGCGAACTCATGGCGGAGTCACATGCGTCAATGCGTGATGACTTTGAAATCACAGTTAAAGAAATCGATACTTTAGTTGAAATTGTGAAAGATACGATTGGTGACCAAGGTGGTGTGCGAATGACTGGCGGTGGTTTTGGTGGTTGTGTTGTTGCTCTGGTTCCTATGCATTTAGTCGAAAATCTAAAACTCGCCGTTAAAAATAAATACGAATCTGCAACTGGCCTTAAGGAGGATATATACGTCTGTAGAGCAACCGATGGCGCTGGAGTCCTTAAAGGAAAATAAGCTACAGGGCTGTTCATCTTATTTGTATGCTCGCTCAAAAGCATATGGAATATGCTGACATAGCAGAAAGGAGACGAGTCAAGTAACTGAAATTGGACTTAGCTGATTTTTTTAGTTAGTCGTTTTTATTTTTACTCTGTTGTTTCTTAACCTTACATTTTCAAATGGCCTCAGGTGCTCCTAGAGGCCTTTTTTCTGAGCTTTAGGCTCGTATACTTTGATGCTCTCAAGGCTTTAGTATCCATAAAAATAATCAATCCTAATGGATATCTCTTGACCAGATTTTGAAGATAGCCATATGAGGATATTTAATAACATAAAATTATAAAAGTATCTCATAGCCGAAGGTGTACCAATGTATAAGTCTTATGGCATCTCGAGTTATCTTTTAGCATAACAACAATAAGACTTGATCTTAACGCCTTTGTGACCAGGACTGAAGGCTGTTGCGGTATTGACACAGGAGCGATGTAACCGCTTGGTTTTATCCTTGGTGATGGACTCTTTTATGGCGGTTAAACTCACGGCTTATTTTCTTGCCCTATGAACTAAATAGGACTGCGTCTACTTATTTCCTTTCCCAACTCATTACAGAGTGGTGCGTTGTGCTGATGGCGGAAACTCATACGTAGTCTTTGTCATTAAGACATCTGCACAGCAATTCTTCTACTAATATGAATTTTCTTCATATTAAGAGTGAGAAAATATAACTTTCACTTACATCATATTGTGATTGAATTGCCATATGGATTTTAGCAGTATGGAAGTCTAAATGATGAATCTTACAATATTGGATGGGGGCATGGGGCGCGAGCTAAAACGCATAGGCGCACCGTTTTCTCAACCTCACTGGAGTGCCCAAGCACTTATCGAATCCCCACAACATGTTACGCAAGCGCATCAGGGTTTTATTGATGCTGGAGCACAAATCATTACCGTCAACAGCTATGCCTGTGTTCCGTTTCATCTAGGTGAAGATTTGTATGCCGAGCAGGGACGCGAGCTGGCAGAGAAAGCCGCGAAAATTGCTCGTGATGTCGTGACCGCGTCACAAAAAGAAGTGCTTGTTGCCGGCGCGATACCTCCTGCCTTTGGTTCTTATAGACCTGATTTATTTGAAGAAAAGCGTGCTTACGACATCAATGTGACTCTATTTGAAGCGCAAGAGCCACATGTAGACATTTGGTTGGCGGAAACCGTTGCAAGCCTTGGTGAAGCGCGAGTGATCAGCAAAGTTCTGTCTAAAAGCGACAAGCCAGTTTACATCTCGTTCACGTTAGAAGATGAAGTCAGCGAAGTCTCGCATCTGCGCTCTGGTGAGCTTGTCACTGACGCCGTTGAGGCGCTTCTTGATACTAATGCGACCGGTATTTTTTTCAATTGCTCAATTCCTGAAGTGATTGAACAAGCGATCAAAGATGTGAATCAAGTGCTGAGACGAACAGGGAAAACGTTAACCATTGGTGTCTACGCAAACAGCTTTGCACCAATTAAAGCGAATCACCAAGCGAATGAGTCATACCAAGGGCTTAGAAACTTCTCTCCAACAGAATATCTAGAATACGCTAAAAAGTGGTATCGTTTAGGGGCGAGTATCATTGGTGGCTGTTGTGGCATTGAGCCTAGTCATATTGAAGAACTCACAGCATGGAGAGACAGCCTTGAAGAATCTTAATCTCGGACTCACCATTCCTGCGATTGGCACTGTCCTACTCATTTTACTTGTCTCTTCGATGTTCCCTGAGCAGTCTCAAGCTATGGCGAACAACGCAATGACGTTTGTGACTGATTGGTTTGGCTGGTTGGTGCAAATCTGCAGTCTTACTCTTGTTGGCTTTCTACTGTGGTTAGCGTTTTCCAAGTACGGTGACATTCGATTAGGGGAAGGAAAGCCTGAGTATTCGAACTTCTCTTTTGGCGGTATGATCTTTACGGCTGGTGTTGGTGCATCGCTCATTTATTGGGGGATTGGAGAACCGATGTACTACCTGCAATCTCCACCGCTATTTGCCGAAGCGAACAGCTACACTGCAGCGGCGTGGTCAGTCACTTATTCAATGTTCCACTGGGGAATTACAGGGTGGGCGATCTACTGTTTCCCTGCGATTCCTTTTGCTTACGCTTTCTATGTACAAAAACGCCGTACATTGAAGCTCTCCACACTGTGTGAACCCGTATTGGGTAAGAATCCAATCGTGGGCAAATGCGTCGACCTTTTGGCCATCTTCGGAACACTCGCGGCCTTTGCTAGTTCATTAGCGTTAACCGTTACTCTGCTTAGTACAGGAGCAGCAGAGTTATTTGGGATAGATAATAATTTGTTGCTTCAAGGCTGCATCATTTTCTTGTTCGTATTGGTTTTATTCGCAGTGACGCTGGTGGGCTTCAACAAAGGCATCAGTAATGTATCCGATTACACGGTCATCACTGCGATTATCTTTGCCTTATTTGTGCTGTTTTCATCAAATGCACAATTTGTGCTGAACAACGTGACGGATTCACTCGGTGTCATGCTCGATAGTTTCTTCCGCATGTCTCTTTGGACAGACCCGGTGCAAAAGAGTGGTTTCCCTCAAGCATGGACTCAATATTATTGGTTCTGGTACTACGCGTACCTAATCATGATGGGGTTGTTTATTACGCGCATATCGAGAGGCCGCACTATCCGTGAAGTCATCTTGTATACCATCTCTATGGGCGCTCTGGGATGCGCATTCTTTATCTCAATCTTTGGGGGCTATGCGGTTTGGGCGCAGTTATTAGGTGGTTATCCCGTTCAAGAGTGGATGAGCAATGGTGGATTGACGTTTGCCGTCGTCTCGTTGATCAAAACCTTGCCAGCGAACAATGTGGTTCTTGCGGTCTTTTTGGTGATTCAGTTCTTCTTGATGTTGACTACGATGTCGAGCGCTAGCGTGGCCACCTCGATGCTGACGACGAATCAGCTGTCCCTAAACGGAGACCCAGATAACAAGGTCAAATTGATGTGGGCAGGGGCGATCGCACTTATCAGCTTTAGCGTATTCCTCACGGGTGGTGGTATCAATACCATTAAATCCTTGTGCGTGGTCGCGGGACTACCGATGATGTTTATCTACGGAATTTTGGTTAAACAACTCATGATGGAACTGAAAGGTAAGGCAGCTTCGCAAGCAGAGTCGGAAGCCTCTGTGGAAGCACAAGAACTGATTGCTTAACCTTAAATAACAAACCCTCTTCATGTTTAAATTTGAAGCGTGTTACCTTTTTCTTCGTAGAGAAATCTCAATAATGCTTATAAGATTGTGCCTGAATTTCATTACGTTAGTGAATGGGTAAAGTTAGTTAAGTTTTATTTATCTACTACTTCATGTTATTGCCTTGAAGGTTGATGAGGTATCTAAGGGTGTTATAACGCAGAATCGACTTCTTTCTCATAACGGTTAGTTGAACTACTATTTGTACATTATTTTGTACCAGATGGAGTTCAGTATGAGTCGTATTCATTTCGATCAAGACATTCAACCGTTGTCTGAGCTTCGCGCAGGTGTAGCTTCTTACATCAAACAAATCAATGAGACTCGCCGTCCATTGGTAATTACACAACGTGGCAAAGGTGTTGCTGTTGTTCTTGATGTTGCAGAGTATGAAGCAATGCAAGAAGAAAATCGAATTGCTGGAAGAAATGCGTACAGCGGAAGCTCAGTTAGCTTCAGGTCTTGGCGTTTCCAATGATGATGCGCGTGCTCAAGTTTTGGGGCGCATTAAAAAATGAAAGTAATTTGGTCTCCATTAGCGCTTCAAAAGTTAGGCGATACAGCGGAGTTCATTTCTTTGGATAACCCATCTGCAGCAGAAAAGTGGGTCAACGAAGTTTTGATAAAAGTGAACTACTTGGCAGTATGCCTGAAGTGGGGCGCTTTGTTCCTGAAATGTCTCATACGAATTATCGTGAAATTATCTTTGGTCACTATCGTATTATCCACGGCTTAAGTCATGAAATCCGCGTACTAACAGTTCGTAATTGTCGTCAAATGCTGTCGGAATATGATGTGTAAAACTGCGTTTTAACAAAGCATTTAAGAGTGATTCCCAACGCTTGGCATTTTTAGTTTGGATCAAGTTTAGTGTTTACTGCGTCCAAGTTAAGTGTCGTGGTTGCGTGGCTCACCACTTAGCGCGGCGTTATATGCCCGTAATAAGAAAATCGATAGCAGAGATGATCTCGTCTCTAAAAGTGCTTAGATTGCTTACAGGCTCTCTTAGAATTTTGGTTGGTACACTTGCCATTTGATGCGTCAGAATTACGAAGTCACCTTCATCAATATGGATTACGGGACATAGATGACTAGGTGCTTTTTTCTCTAACAACTCAGTAGGCGTCAACGGAATAACTAACCGAGTGTTCAATGTATCCAGCAATCCACTTTGAACGTCAACAAAGTATGGGTATGCGGTTGCTGTGTTTTTATCGTTGTTTTTGTATAGCGAGAATTGTGACATTAGAATACTCGGTAAGAATCAGAAAATAGTCCATGATTTTCAGTTAGCTCGTTACAAGCATTAATGCCCTCAGCATTTTGCTTTAACCATTCAGCCTTAAGGCGTTGACGTACTTCTTTTTCAAGTGCCTTTTCCATTGTTGCCGAAAGGTTTATATTTAACCGTTTAGCCTCCGCAAGTAACTCACTGTTTAAGCTTAAGTTTGTAGCTTTCTTTGGTGCTTGCGTACTATATGCATTTCTCATAATAGTAACCTGTGCGTATTGTGTGTGCGCATAAATTATAGGCGCACACACAAGCATATAACAAGCATTTCGGACTGCTCACTCCATAAAGGCTCAATTAATCAGGTCTTTTTGTTTACATATTGTAAACTTGGTGTGAGTGTCCTATAGTGTTTACATGATGTAAACAAGAGTTAGGAAATGCACGTAATTAAACGAGAGCCTTTTGAAACGGCAAAGCGACTATATCCGCAATGTGCCGAGGCACTAGACTCAACTTTCAAAACGCTAAAAGCAACAAAAGCAAAAACACCAGAACAACTAAAACAACTTTTTCCGTCATTGGATAACTTTAAATACGTAGACAAGTGGTATGTCATCGACATTGGCGGAGGTTCATTAAGGTTAATCGCCTTTATCGAATTTACAGGTGGGAAATGCTTCGTTAAATACATCGTTACCCACGCAGAATACGACAAGATAGCAGACCAACACAGAACAAAGGGGTAAAGGGGTAAGCATGAACATTCAAGCTCTAAAAACCCTATCAAATGAAATTCACACAGCGATGCCTTGGTTACAAGGCATCCGTGACCATGAGCAATATCTAGAGCTTATGGAACTCATGGATACGCTAGTAGAAGACTACGAGGAAAACCATGTCTTGATTGACTTGCTATTCCCTGTACTTGAACGCTACGAGGAAGAATCAGAACACTTCCAAGAGTTTAACGCGCACATTGATAGCCTAGATACTGGTATCGCCACTCTTCGCGTTCTCATCGACCAATACCGCCTAACTCTAAGTGATTTACCTGAGATTGGTGGCAAGTCGCTAGTATCGCTAATCCTAAGCGGTAAACGCCAACTAACCGTTGGACACATTAAAGCGCTATCGGAACGTTTCGGCGTACCAAAGCATATGTTTATTTAGCAGAACACCACCAGCAAGGACACATCATGAATAAAGGCATCGACTTAGACCGCATCCTAACTACCATGAAGAGAATGAGCCCGGAAAAGCTAGAGAAAACCTTTGAAGATTTTGAACTGGTTAAGGCGAGAGCAGCCGCCAAGGAAGCCGACGAACAGGCAAAAGAATCTGGTATCGAGCGCATCACGTTGTTCTTTGTTGGTGGTCAAACTGCCCTACTGGCTAAGCCAA
>NZ_JADDYG010000254.1:38514-88851 GCF_015163535.1 Vibrio sp. OPT46
ACTCTATGACGCAAGCTTGGCTATTTAACCTGTACGGCAATGGCACGATCACCATTCCAGAGGAAGCTATGGTTAACTTTGAGGTAAGGAGTCATTTTGGCGAACTGCATCGCTTTTCTATGGAATATAACGAGCTGACTTACTGGAACGACTTGATTGATAGCAAGATGGCCCAAGAGCTTGCAGAGTTTCTTGAGTTACCAATGGTGTGAGTAGAATAAAGTTTCGTTACTAAGTAATAAGGACTCATAACGATTAGAATATCACACCAAAAAGGCAGCGTTCATGTCGATACGCTGCCTTTTCCAAAACATTTATGCTCTATTGTTGGTTAACACTAGAGCTAATTAACTTCATTTAGATAAGAGTTTTCCTTACCTATATAGCTATCCGTTATTTTGCAATCTAATACCCAGCGCCTCTCATTAACCTATTGATTAACAATTGAACTGTAATTGGAAAGATTGCATGATAGGAGTATGAAAGACAGCTAAAACCCGTATAGAAAGCGTTAGGTAAATAATATAAGTAGGAGCGGACTTGTGGTAGAACGTATTAGAGACAGAGTTGAAATAAAAACTGAAAAAGACGTAGTAAAAAACATCGAAAAAATAGGGAAGAATTACAAAAGAGTTATCGCTTGGACTCAAGGTTCGTGTAATTTAGACCTTACTCTCGAAAATGAAATGTTGAAAAACTTGCTATTGTCTAACGAAAGTTACATTAAATATATAGCTAATGGGGCTTATAAAGATATCCAACTTTTGGCTTTAGGTGTTCGTTCGGTATTGGAGAACCTTGCTAGAGCTAGATTTATTATGCAAAGTGACAAAAACTTAAATCGATGGGTGTCGGAAGCTCTTATGGATCAGAAAGCGTTAGTACAAGCTTTTCAATCTATCGGTAACGAGACCTCTGAGGAATACAAACACCTTGAAGATGAGCTGAAAAGGTTAGATGGTTTATATGAAAAGTATGAGCTTCCAGTAGTAAAGCAGCCACAACAAATCAAAGCGATGACGGAAGCTGTTCAATTGGTTGATGACTACGATAGCGTGTTCAAATTGACTTCTAAGTTAATACATCCTTCATCTTTGTTTATAAATAGCAGATCAAGTATGGATAGTTTTGAATACCATAATATTTTAGTAATTTGTGGGCAGCTTTAT
The DNA here is from genome assembly GCF_015163535.1 of Vibrio sp. OPT46. Classification (NCBI taxonomy): domain Bacteria; kingdom Pseudomonadati; phylum Pseudomonadota; class Gammaproteobacteria; order Vibrionales; family Vibrionaceae; genus Vibrio; species Vibrio sp. OPT46. The sequence continues at coordinate 39,684 of NZ_JADDYG010000254.1, forward strand.
CTATGGTCTTTGTTGCATGAAATCTGTGAAAAATTAACAGTTCCAGAGTCAGTGAAAAAATTTACCTAACAAACTGTTTAAGAGTGATTCGCAACGCGTGGCATTTTTACTATGCGTTGCGTTTAGTGTTTAAGGTAGTATGCGGCGGCATCGGTATTGCATTGCTCACACCTTAACAGGGCGTTATACGGTTAGGTTAATTATTGAGGAAAAGATGAAAATAATAAGTATTTTTAATAACAAAGGTGGAGTAGGTAAAACTACTTACATGTACCATATTGCTCACTTGCTAGAGAGGGCTGGTAAAAAAGTTTTAGTAGTTGATCTAGATAGTCAATGTAACTTGTCAGCTTACTCTTTGTCAGACACCGAACTTGAGAGAAGTTGGAGATCTGACCGAGGCAATAGTATCTGGAATGCAATTGAACGAGTTTATGAGGGTTTGGGTGATATTAGACAAAGAAGACCATCTTTGTTAAGTGAAAATTATCCTAATTTATATATCGTTCCCGGTGATGTATTGCTTAGTAACTACGAAGATTCCCTTGGTGACTCTTGGAGTAGTGCGAAAGGTGGCAGCGCTCCAGCTTTACGTATTCAATCAGCGATATACCGATATATTAAATGGGCAGCAGAACAGGTCGAGGCGGATGTTGTGATGCTCGATTTGGGTCCTAATCTAGGCGCGCTTAATAGGTCTGTTTTGGCTGCGAGTGACTACTTTATAGCTCCAATGTCTCCAGACTTATTTTCGATTCGAGGTACGAAAAACTTGGGGGCTAAATTAGAGGTTTGGCGTAGAGAGTGGGATCAGTGCAATAGTGCTGCCGCAGGTACCATTGACTTACCTCAAGGCAAGCCGACATTCCTGGGGTATGTGATGCAACAACACAATATTCGTCAGAATACCAACGGAATGACCAGAGGTTGGGCAATCTTTGGTGATCAAGTTCAGACAGCTGTACAGCAAAACATAATCGACGTTTTAGCTCCTTTGGGACAAGTACATGACTGGGGTGATGGGAACTGGAATATTGGACAAATTCCTAACCTTCATAGCTTAATCCCTTATTCGTTGGATGCTAAAAAACCAGTATTTGACTGTACATCACGTGATGGTCTAAATGGAGCCCATATAACGAGAGCAAGAGATTCTGCTAGTCATTTCGATCCGATAGTTCAAAAGCTTCTTAGCGTGCTATAACCGTATAACAAACTGTTTAAGAGTGATTCGCAACGCGTGGCATTTTTACTATGCGTTGCGTTTAGTGTTTAAGGTGGTATGCGGTGACTTCGGTATTGCGTTGCTCACACCTTAACAGGGCGTTATACGTTTTTGGGAAATCAGAGGTAAGTAAATGTCGGAAGAAGCGATTCAACTTGCAATGAACCTACTCGAAACAGATGAAAATTATTTAGAAAACGTAATTGCATTATCGCGTATTGGAAACGAAATGTATGGGCAATGTTGGGACACTAATTACCACGTATTTGCTCTCATAGCATCGGAAACGGATCATTTACCACTTAATCATGTTCGGTTGAATTGCTCAGAGGAGTTTCTTGCAAAAGCCGATAAAGACCTGGTTGAAACGATTAAGTTCTATCGTTCCGACGTTGTTAGTGCTTGCAATAAGATCATCAGAAATATAAACGTATAACAAGAGACTATGGCGTCAATAGTTAATTTTTGAGGCTATCTGTATCCCACATAACACCATCTCTTAGCATTGAATTTAAGATAACAACCATCTTTCTCATGCAGGCAACAATGGCAACTTTTTTCGGTTTTCCTGCCGTAAGTAGTCGTTCATAAGTTGCTCTGAAAACAGGGTTGCATTGGATAGCCGACATCATCGCCATGTACATAACGGTCCTAACTTGAGTCCGCCCTCCTTGTATCAGCCGCTTACCTTTAAAGCGGCCACTTTCTCTTGTTATCGGTGCGACACCAATGAGAGAAGAAGCTTGTTTGTTAGTGATAAAGCCCAACTCGGGTACATTACTAATTAGGGATGCCGCAAGGACTTTACCAACACCAGGCATGCTTTGGAGAATAGTATTTTTGGCTTGATACTCAGGACAACTCTCAATCAGTTTCGCTATCTTTGCTTCTACTTTTTCAATCTGATTTTTCAGGGCGGTAAGGATAGGGGTAATCGTAGACGAGATATTCTTAGGTAATATTTGTAGTCGGTTTCTTTCCATGGTTTGCATGGTGAGTAGCTGGTTACGCCTTGTGACTAAGTCACTCATAAGACGTATGTTTTCGCTTTTTAGTTTGGTCAGTTCTGGCTGAACACGTTCGGCATAATGTGCGATGAGAGCGGCATCTAAACGGTCGTTCTTAGCTCGTTGACCAATGGCACCAGCAAACCTTTTAATACGTAGTGGGTTGGCAATAACATAAGGTAATTTGGCTTTGTCACAGGCGTGTATAAAAGGCATTTCTAATCGACCTGTAGCTTCGATGACGACACGTTGAGGTTTGTGTTTCTTAATGGTTTTTATGGCATCGCTGATGCCTTTTTCGGTGTTCGGGACAGTGAAGTAAATATCGAGTGGTCGGATGTAGATGTCTAATTGTGACTTACCAGTATCAACGCCGACATTAATGTTTTGAAGTGTGTTTGTATTCATAATAAGCTAACTCTTGCTTGCAAATGAGGGCTCGAGACCCAGAAGACTATTCGAGTGTGGTGCTTGGAGTTCTATCTGGCGTTCGTACTTGTTACCGGTCTCTCAATTGAGGAGCCATCGTTCAATCGAACTACCAGATAGAAGAACTTTAGTTGCAGCTAAAGCCTGGGTCTCACCTTACCCGATTGGAGTACTTATTATCCATACAAGCGTTTAAGAGTGATTCGTAACGCGTGGCATTTTTGCTTTGCGGTAACTTCAGTGTTTAAGGCGCAATGCCGAAACTTCGGTATTGCGTTACTCACACCTTAACGCGGCGTTAGCTGTTTGAGGAAAAAATGAGAAAATTCGATAAGCCGCTATTCTGGCTGTATATAAAAACAAGAGACTCATTGTTGTCATCTTTTAAGGGCTTTCTGGGAATGCTTTTAGTGTTGATCGGGGCAGCAGTAGTTTTAGGTAATGAATCCCCTGAGAATGTCTGGATTTCGGTGGGAATCATTTTATTAGTATCTAGTCTTCCAGTCTCAATGGGCTTGATGATGGTAAAGTTCAAATTTAAGAGCTTTGCTGGGTCAATACCTACAGCAGAACTAGCGTACTTCTTACAGCACGTTGAAGGTGCAAACTTAGATAAAGCTGTGAGAGGTTTATTTTCGTTATACCTATCTTTTATGATTTACCTTTGGTTTACGATGGTAGCTATCGCAGCTCTTGGTATGTTGGGAGCAAAGCTCGTGTTGTAAAACACAGCTAACAAACTGCTCAAGAGGGATTCGCAACGCGTGGCATTTTTACTATGCGTTGAATTTAGTGATTAAGGTGGTTTGCGGTGGCTTAGGTATTGCGTTGCTCACCCCTTAGCAGGGCGTTATATCTTTCTACAGTCCGATAGCTGTATTAAAATAGCTAAATTCCCCAATTAGCTTATAGGAAACAAAATGATAGATTGGCTCAATGAGAATGTCGGAGCAGATGCGGCAACATATATAGGAACCTTTGTTGGTATTATTGGGCTTTTTTGGGGTGGGTCGAAAGTTATTAATCTCAAGTTCAATAATCAAGTTAATAAAATTGATAACAGTAAGAATCATGATCAGACTTTGAATGTTGGCTCAGGGAATGGGTTTCAATCTGGTGGAGATATGAATGTAACGATTGGCAGCATTAACTCATCTGAGCATGAGGAAGAACAAGCAAAAAAGTCACATGATCTTCGTATTATAGAAAAAATCGTTGAACTGCTGCCTTACGAAGATACGTTACACCATGTAGATCTTTCATACATCTCCGGTATGCCATATGAATTTGCTAGATCTCTTGATAGAGCAGAAGACTTCAATGGACCAAAGTACAAGATTTACAATCCAAAAGTGGAAGCAGCCAAGGAAGAGTTCCTAAATGCTGTGTATAGCTTTAATGAAATCTGTATTTCGTTTTTGTCAGTCGACCATCCGCAACGTAAGCCTTTGATGGTTGTCCCTCCATTTGACTGGAGAAATGGACCTTCAGAAGCCCGTTACAGAGAATTGCAATCAAGCCTAAGTGATCATGCCACGATGCTAATCAACAAGTACAAATTATTTGTGGAAGTGTATAAGTCAGAAGGGTTCATTAGCGACAAGATATAACAAACAATTTAAGAGTGATTCACCACGCTTAGCATTTTTGGTTTGGGTTTAGTCCAGTGTTTACGGCGTCCAAACTGAGTTGTGTGGTAGCGTGGTTCACACCTTAATTGGGCGTTAGGCTTCTGGAGGATTAATGAATTCCATTACTGTTGATACATGTGTGTGGGTAAGACTTATTGATGGAAAAGATGAAGAAGAAATTTTCCAGTTACTAGAACACTGTAAAAAAAATAAAATACAGATTTATAGCTCTTCTCGAGTTTTCAGTTTTGACACTACAAAAATGGACAACGAGCAAAAGAGCAATATTCGAAAGCTGATGGATGAATATGGAGTAGTATTAGACCAGGCTGAATTTAGACTAAACGCTTCGTTATTGGGTTCAGTTCATGATGAAACACCTAGAGAGGGTTTGGGAAGTATTCATACATCTTTGTTAGAAGATAAGTTTATCGGTGTGTTTGGGCCAGACCCCAAAACACTTAATCCAAGGCAAACGGGCAAGAATCTATCAAATTGGATAGGTGACTATGACTCACTCAAACATCATTACTTGAATCACAGAGGGCTATATGTGACCTACGATACAAAAATATATATGGCTCAAGATATGCGAGATAAAGCCCAAAATGAACTCGACTTGACAATAGTAGATCCAAGTATTGCGCGAGAACAGTTAAAAGCCTAACAAACTGTTTAAGAGTGATTCGCAACGCGTGGCATTTTCACTATGCGTTGGTTTAAGTGATTAGGGTGGTATGCGGCGGCTTCGGTATTGCGTTGCTCACCCCTTAACAGGGCGTTATGTTTATTGTCAGGTCTACCTCAATCATCTAATACGAAACAATATGCAACCAAATAGGTAAGTGTTAGAATCCGGCTAGTTTGTATGGCTCAGGCAGCTATATAAGTATAAAAAAGGAAAATAAAATGAGCGATATCGTACAGATTTTATCGTTTGATAAATATATAGCTCCTCTGGAGCATACGTCTGATGGTCGAATGGCAGCAACACACCTGGCTAGTGTTAAGTGGATAGATAACAAAGCTGGTCGTTTCTATGTAAAAGTTTATCCCAAATGTCATCCTCGTGGCTTAATCAACGAAATTACTGGTTACCTAGTGGCGCACGCCTCTGGTATACCGCAACCTAAGAAAGTCGCCGTCATACAAATCCCTAAAGAAGTGATAGAAAATAATTTCAAAGGTGACTTTGAATGTTCTGGTGACTACTATTGGGGATGGGCTAGCGAAGAGTCTGGGACGACTCCCAATACATATCTGAAGATGGAAAATATGTTGGCGTTTAATCAATGCTTAGAGCAGTTAAAAAAGTGGAAGTCATTCCCTAATATGCTTGCGTTCGATGATTGGGTTGCAAATCAAGATAGGAACACAGGAAATATAACAGTCAAAGGATACAATGACTTTTACGTCATTGATCATGGCAATGTGCCTGTTTCGGAAAAGTGGACTAAAGAGCATTTAGTGGTGGAAAGTGTGTATGAGAATAAGCTACTTGACGGATTGTACCAAGATAACAACTACCCACTGCCTTTATCTGCATCCTTAATTGAGTCGAGTAAAGAGCACCCAGAGGCTTTTAGAAAAGCTCACCAAGAATTAATTAAATGGTGTGATGCACTACTCGATGAAGATTGCTCATCACACCTTCAGCATTTCCTTGAAGCTCGTGCGCATCTTAGCGTATCGAGGATTAAGGATAAAACGGGGCTACTGGTGGCTTAAATGAACAATCTTGAAAAGCTATTAGGACAAAATACTGAGAAAAGCCTAGTAAAAGGTGAGTGGTTTAATATCAGGTGGACACCTGACTTAGCTACTGGCGAGAAACTTAATATTGGTGTTGGATTTGTCGAAAATGGGCGAGTCCATAGCAGGCTGTTGAGCTATTTCGAAAGAGTAAAGTGCCTGTATGGTGAACGTGGTATTTATCATGCAGAGTTGGTGACTTCAATAGTCGGTGAAAGTTTACGTCAAAATAAAAAGTCATCACCGATCCCACAAATTGCATACGATAACTCTGGTTATGCTCAAGGTTTCTCTGTTGATGAGGTTTTAACCAGTCTGTTTGAACAGACTGTTCCTTTGCAGAAAAAAATCCGTGTTCCCGGTAATACAAAGCGTTTTAACTCCGTTAACACAGATAAACTGTATACCTGCTTGGTTGATGAGTTAAAAATAAAAGCTGCATTACAATTTGAAGAGTTTGTACCTGCTGATAGTTCAATTTTCATTGAGGATGACTTGGGGTCACATGAACTTTTCGTACCGTTTCGAGATAACAAAAACCTTGTTGGAGGGCTCGCTTCGACAGTCTATTCTAACGTTCAAAGAATTGAACTTAATCTACTGAAAGCGGCTAGAGATGTTGAATCGGCGGTTAAGTTAGGCAAGGGAAATAAAGCATCCGTCTTTATATTGATGCCTGGCGATGAAGTAGAAAAGTTAAACAAAGAACAAATAGTTTCAATTGAAAATACTCTTGATAAATTTGATTGGCATATGAATAAGCAAGGTATTTCCGTTGGTGGACACACCTCTGTTAGTGGCTTGGCGGACGAAATATGTTCTTGGGCTAACGTAGCATAAACATAACAAACTGTTTAAGAGTGATTCGCAACGCGTGGCATTTTTGCTATGCGTTGCGTTTAGTGTTTAAGGTGGTATGCGGTAGCTTCGGTATTGCGTTGCTCACACCTTAACAGGGCGTTAGATTGGATTAGTGACATTTGTGAGTACAATAAAATGATTATTCCAAATAAAGATTGGTGGCAAGAGGAGAGCAGTAAGCGAAGCTCTTTAAAATCATGCCCTTATGCAAATTCACATACTTGCCCTAGGTATTACGAAAGTGTTTTCTTGCTATCCCAAATCAATATGATTGCAGGGCTGACAAAAAACAAAAGTGATGAATTAGATCAGATGTGGGCAAATACCAGTTTTTCAGCGTTATGCGCTGAGGAAGTGCCATCAATTCGTAAAAATCAAAATGGTAGCTTGAGCTCTGTAAGTAATTTCTGTCCTGAAGTTTCCTTTAAGTACCTTGGTTATTATGCTGATTATATGTGCAAATACGTTGATGAAATTGATCAGGCTGTGGGTGAACGATGTGCCAATAGAGATAAATTAGCTGACGATTGGCGATATTCTTGGATGTCAGTTAGTGCAAAGTTCTATCTAGATTGTGAGGTTTACGAGCGGGTCAAGTATTACAACGAGGAGTTAGGGCAAAGTTATTTAAATCATCTTCACCCTAATATAGTTCAATTAGTTAGTCGAATGGATCGATGTTTAGATAACCAGGATCCTGCAGGAGCAGTTCATGCAGCTGCCAATATTCTAGAGACTATGGCAAAAGACATTACTAATAACCCTAAAGTCGCCAATCAAACACTAGGTGGCTTTTTTAGTCAGTTTAAAAAGTGCTCACAATTACCACAGCCATTAATGGATGCAGTATTAGATATATATAAAGTCAGAAATACTTTACCAACTGCGGGACATGGTAGTTTGGCTACACCGACATTGACTATGGTAGAGGCCATAAGTATCGCAGCTTTAACTAAAGCAATATTGGAAATTGAATATCGAGCTAAATCCATCTAACAATCTGCTTAAGAGTGATTCGCAACGCTTGGCATTTTTGCTATGCGTTGCTTTTAGTGTTTAAGTAGCTATGCGGTGGCTTTGGTATTGCGTTGCTCACACCTTAACAGGGCGCTGGCGGATCCCCTCATAATTCTCCCAACCCACAGGTATGCGTTAGGCGCTGATATTCCACCATTGCCCAGTGATATTGGGACTCTTGTATTCGGTACCTCCGATGACAACGTACTTCCTTACCAAGCCTAGGAATTGAGAGCACCCGACGATGCTTGATGGTGTTGGCTTGGAAGTCGTAATGCCAATTGGCCTGCATGGCGATTAAGCCATTCCACCACATGATGATTTCGGCCATCAATGCCATAAGCAATAAGATATCAATGCGTTTGGTGCAACGTGTTCGATTATGACGGAGCGCCAACCCGTAGGCTGGGCTTTTTAGATCTCGGAATGACTCTTCAATTTGCATTCTTTTGGCGTACAAACGGGTTACTCTAATGCTGTTAAGTACATGATTGGGGATGTTCGTGACCAGAAGCCAAGGCTCCTTTGCTCCTTTGTGGAACACTTTTCCTGCCGAGTGTTTTTGGCACGTTCGGCTGTGTCGATGGGCTTTTCTGCCTTTGGGATGACTCTTGTATAAGTAAGCAAAGCACTTAAGCGGTGAGCGTTTAGCCAGTTGGCTTTCCCCTAAAAACTGCGGCTTATGTGTTGCTTGAGGGTAAAACGCTTTATTCCATTGCCAAGAGTGTTCACCATATTTAATCGAGACTTCGCCACGTACACGTCCAAGCCAGAACCAACCTTTGTTGGCGACTTGCCGAAACCAAGTATTTCTAAAGCCTGCGTCGGAGACAATGATAGGTGTGCAACCTTCTGGGAGCAAAGACTGAAGCTTATCGAGAAAGTGTTGATGGCTCTTCGGTGAGTTATAGTTTTTGTACTCAAATGCCTGCTCATAAAGCGTGACGGCGCGTCCTTTAACAGATACCGAAGCGCGTAATGTCATATAGCGCAGTTGCTCTCGAACATCAGACCAATCAACCAGGACCACGGGAAAAGGATTAGCACGGGTAATAAAGGAGGCATGTCATTTATATATGGACTCTTTTTCACGGTGTAGATTGCGATTACCAAGTAGTCGGTCGATACGTTTGATGGCATGTTTCACGGTGGTATCAGTGTCGAGAGCTCTTCCAATTTTAGTGAGTGTTAGATCAGAGCCATCCAGAACCGCTTTGGTTGCAAGTATCAGAGATCTAAGTCGTTTTTTGTGAATTTCAGGGCATTGATTCTCAATCGTTTGCTGTAGAATTTGAATGTCGCGCATCGTTAGGGCTCCCTATTAAATCCATTTAATCAGGTGTGTTTTTGGCGAAATTCATTAGATCAGAATGAGCGATGTGCGTCTACTCATTGTTTTATATAGAAATTATGAGGGGATTCGTAAGAACAGGGCGTTATGTAACTGTGGAGTTTTGATAAAAAGGATATTGTATGAAGATGTATATTTCTCTGGTGTTAACATTACTCTTGATAGGCTGTCAGACAGTTAAATTGGGTTATGAGATGGAGAAGGATGTTGATGTCTCAAATGTTGTAAATAGCCATCTTTCCCCAGAAATATATGAGGTGATTCCATTTGGCTACGGGAGTTATGATGGTCCTTTTAAAGTGCTCGAAGACTACAGGTCTATTTGTGCCAATGCTGATGGATTAGTGAACTATACAACTAACTTAAGTGCTGGGAAGCTAAAAATACTTTGTACTTCCTCAAAGAGTAACCTTGCTCTGTTTTATGTTGTAGTACAAAACTCATTAGATTCAGATGAAAGTTATGATGCGGTATATATTGGTGTGAATGAGAGTCGCTATAGAAAAAATCTACTTTCCCTTGCAAACACGGAGGGTATTTATTCAAAAAAACAGTTATTCGAGATTCAAAGTAAGAAAAACCTCGACGAGTTAAAGGTTTACCAAAATTTATTTGCATACAAGAAAAAGCTAAGTGAAGAAACACGTGAGGATGTAAAGAAAGTTGGTGCGACGGTTTGCCATGTAGAGCTACAACTAAGTGGGAATGTTGAGCGATTTGTAAATAATAAAATCAAGGTTTCGATTTACGATAAACAATTTTGGGACTGGCCTGATAATTGGTATTTATGTGAGCAGTCAAATTTATAGAGTTGCTTAAGCCATCTTGTTTTATGTAGCAAGTGCATCGATACCGTTACATAACAATTGTTCAAGAGTGATTCGGCACGCGTGGCATTTTTACTATGCGTTGGGTTTAGTGATTAATGTGGTATGCGTAGGTTTCGGCATTGCGTGCCTCACACCTTAACAAGGCGTTAGCCGTCATGGAGCTTGCTATGCTCAAAGTGATAGAATAGTATCACTTTAGTATTCCTTTGGAGCCGCTCTCATGAAAGTAGAACTAGTTACATCGCTCAAACGTCAAGCAACTAAGATCCTCGCCGATCTCCACGACACCAAAGAACCAGTGTTAATTACTGAGCATGGTAAGCCATCTGCGTATCTAGTTGATGTTGATGACTACGAATTTATGCAAAATCGTTTAGCTATTCTTGAGGGTATTGCACGAGGTGAGCGTGCACTAGCTGATGGTAAAGCTGTAAGTCATGATGAAGCCAAGGACATAATGTCAAAATGGCTGAAGTAATCTGGACTGAACCAGCGTTATCTGACCTCAATGATATCGCTGAATACATCGCACTTGAAAATATCGTAGCTGCAAAGCAGTTAGTACAGACGATCTTCCCCAAAGTCGAACGCCTACAAACTTTCCCAGAGTCAGGTCGTATTCCACCCGAGATAGAACATTTAAGTTATCGTGAAGTTGTCGTTAATCCATGTCGTGTTTTCTATAAACAAGACGGTGAAAAAGTGTTTATTCTGTTTGTTATGCGTGCAGAGAGAGATTTGCGTAAGTTCTTGTTGGGTAAGCAATAGCCTTTGGGAATGAGCGGCTAACAAGCATTTAAGAGTGATTGCAGTTTCGCTTCTCTCAAGTATAGCCAAGCGTCGCTCACACCTTAATGCGGCGTTAGTTTCCTTATCAATATCTCATGTTCAATTTACTGTACAAGTAGAGTGGTGAAGACTATACTTGTTCCATTAAACGTACATGTGGAGGTTCTTATGAGAATCGTATCTTTTACTGAAGCTAGAAATAGTCTCAAAGCTGTTTTAGACGGTGTAGTTAATGATGCTGATACAACAGTTATTACACGCCGTGATTCTGAAGATGCAGTGGTTATGTCTTTAGACTACTACAATAGCCTTATGGAGACAGTTCACTTACTACGCTCTCCTCAAAACGCTGAACACCTAAATCGTTCGATTGCACAGTACCGTGCCGGTAAAACAACAGCACGAGAGTTAATTGATGAGTAGTAGTCAACGTTTACTGTCGTGGACTGATGACGCTTGGGATGACTACCTGTATTGGCAAACTCAAGACAAGAAAACACTCAAGCGCATCAATAAACTCATCAATGATGTTAAACGCTCTCCATTAGAGGGCATCGGCAAACCAGAGCCGTTAAAAGAGAACTTATCTGGTTTTTGGTCTCGCCGTATTGATGACACTAATAGGCTTGTTTACGCAGTCGATGATCAAGCGATAACGATAATTTCGTGTCGTTACCACTACTAAATCAGGTTTAGCTATCTGGCATCTAACAAACATTTAAGAGTGATTCGGCACGCTTTGCATTTTTGCTATGCGTTGGTTTTGTGATTAAGGTGGTTTCTTTGGCATCGGTATTGCGTTGCTCAAACCTTAACAGGGTGTTAGTTCCTCAGAGGAAGCAATCAATCCATAGGAAATTTTTGTTTCTGGTGGAGTACGCGCATGATTCGGATAATGTCGCCTTCGATCCAATAGGAGACGATCATCGAAATCTCAGGAATTATAAGTAATCGTCCACGAACACCGTCTCGCTGTACACCCATAAGAGACTGCTCTAGCAAGTTTTCTACCTTTGCTTCAATGGGGTTGTCAGTTTTTTCTGCCGCATCAGGGTTAAAGTCATAGATAAACTCAAAGATCTTTTCACGATCATTAAGTGACTCTCTTCCCATAAAATCACTGCTTACCTCGATTACGAATTCTGGCTTTGCGTTCTTCCATTCGAGATTGAGCATTTTGGTGCTCAACAAAAACGGATTTTCCTGAGTCAAACTTCTCAAATACTAGGTTTACTTGTTCAGTTAGCCACACATCGTGAGATAATGTTTTTCTTTGTCGTTCAGCGAGTTGCTCAGTAAGTTCACGGCAAGCATCACTTAGTGTGCGACCTTGGCTCTCAGCCATTTGTTGAGCTAGGCGTTTTGTTTCTTCATCAACACGAAATTGAATTCTAGTGTCCATGATGTATTCCTTTTTGGTGTGTGTACAAATGTTAGCGCTAGCCTTTACGATGGGCAACTAACTGTTCAAGAGGGATTCGCAACGCGTGGCATTTTCACTATGCGTTGAGTTTAGTAATTAAGGTGGCTTGCGGAAGCTTCGGTATTACGTTGCTCACTACTTAACGCGGCGTTAGCCGTCATGGAGCTTGCTATACTAAAAGTGATAGAATAGTATCACTTTAGTATTCCTTTGGAGCCGCTCTCATGAAAGTAGAACTAGTTACATCACTTAAACGTCAAGCAACTAAAATCCTCGCCGATCTCCACGACACCAAAGAACCAGTGTTAATTACTGAACATGGTAAGCCATCGGCATATCTGGTTGATGTTGATGATTACGAGTTTATGCAAAATCGCTTGGCGATTCTGGAGGGGATTGCACGAGGTGAACGTGCATTAGCTGACGGTAAAGTGGTGAGTCACGATGACGCCAAGGACAAAATGTCAAAATGGCTGAAATAATCTGGACTGAGCCAGCGTTATCTGACCTCAATGATATCGCTGAATATATCGCACTTGAAAATATCGTAGCTGCAAAACAATTGGTTCAAGCGATCTTTTCTAAAGTCGAGCGCTTAGAGGCTTTCCCTGAATCGGGTCGCATTCCGCCTGAACTAGCACATCTAAGTTATCGTGAAGTTGTAGTTAATCCATGCCGTATTTTCTATAAACAAGACGGCGATAAAGTATTTATTCTGTTTGTTATGCGTGCTGAGAGAAACTTACGTAAGTTCCTATTGAGCAAGCAATAACCTTTGGGAATGAGCGGCTAACTGCTCAAGAGGGATTCGCAACGCATGGCATTTTAACTATGCGTTTGTTTCAGTGGTTAAGGTGGTATGGGAAGCTTAGGTATTGCGTGCCTCACACCTTAACAAGGCGCTATGTGTTTTGGCGAAAGTCTCAAACTTTAGATGAGCATGTCTGTTAATCTTGGTGTCGGCAACAATAAACTATCAAGGACTGATTTAATGTTTAATTGGACAAATCCTAAGCAAATCGATCTCACTCAACCATATCTGTATTTCATTAAGATCTCTGCTGAACAAAAGGAGTTTCGTTATATTGGTAAAGCTTCGAATAAAGCGAGACTGAATGAGTACAAATCTAACGTGGTAAAGATTCTCGAAGGAAAGTCTCGACGACCGGTGTTAAAAAGAGATGGCTCTCTTCAATCACAAGGTAACTTGAAATACAGATACGTTCACCTTGTGTTAGCTAATGCTCAAAAAAGGGGCTGGGATATAGAGCATTACCCAATTGAAAATGTAGCTAAGCAAGACCTAAATTCCCGAGAGTTAACACTTATAGATGAGTTTGAGTGCAATATGAATGATGGCTCAACTTGGTTAATTGAACAATTTTCTGAACTATCAGAGCAATTGCTACAAACAGTACGCACATAACAACTATTTAAGAGAAATTCGCAACGCGTGGCGTTGCAATTAGTGTTTAAGGTGGTGTACGTGCACCTCATCATCTCAACAGGGCGTTAGCAGAATAGGATAGAAACGACAGTAATGGAATACTTGGATAGATTAATTAGAACCTGTGAAACAGCTAAAGCAGCCAAACCTAAATCTGATTTTAGGGTTTCTAGCTTTAATGAAATTCCAGACCTTGATAAAGGGATTTATATCATCAAAGAGGTTGGCGGATGCGCAGATAGTACGTTTGAATCATTCGTAGATTTTAAGCGGAAAAAGCTTAAAGCATGTAGCAAAGTAAATACCCCATCACATGTTCTATATGTCGGTTCCTCAACTACTGGTTTACGAAAAAGGTTAAGACAACATCTGATTTATTGTCCTGACAAAACGTACTCATTACACATGTATAAATGGTTCGATGGTAATTATGAGGTTCGAATTCTTGAATATGATGTTCCAATAGAGATCCTTCAGCTCATTGAAGATGCAATATCATATGATTTGAAGCCTGCTTTTGGTAAGCAAGGTGGAAACAATAAATAGGATCGCTTTGATAAATCTGCTAACAAACTGTTCGAGATGGCTTCGTAACGCTTGGCGCTTTCACCCCAAGCCAGTTTAGTGTTTATGGCACAATTGTTTAACTAAGGTATTAGCGTCGTTGATACCTTAACAGGGCATTATGATCCACAAGATAGCGAACATCAGAAGTAAGTAGTTTGTACTAAATTACGGTATTATGTGTAATTAACCAAAATGTAGCTACTTATGAACATACCCACCTTTTCTACACCGACTTATCCCTCAAAAATATCTTGCTCTAACTGTAAAGCATGCTGTTGCCGACTGGAGGTAATGATCATTTCTGATACGGGAGTACCAGAACAGTATATAAAACGTGATCAGTATGGTAGTGAGTCAATGCTGCGTCTAAGTGATGGTTGGTGTGCTGCTTTAGATAGAGACAGTTTAATGTGCAAAATTTATGAAAATCGTCCTTGGATATGTCGCGAGTTTGAAATGGCTTCAGATGAATGTTTGGATGAGCGAGATAAGTTCATGTAAATGATATTGCTAAGGTTTGTTTTGTTCGTAAAATCAATCGCTCAAGAATGATTCGGCACACGCGGCAATTTCATATGCGTTTGATGTTTATAATTAAGGTGCTGCAATATTACGTTACTTACTCTTAAAATTGGGTTCGAGCTCAATCCAGTAAAATAAAGCTTTAGAAGCAGATAGCATTTCTTACTACTCGCAACTTGAGGAACGAGAAATGAGCTAACCTGTAAAAGATTATGTTTTTTACATCGAGACTACTTACATGCTGGATTACGAGATAGACGAAGCTTGGTAACAAGTTTCGCTTGCTTGACTTGACAAAAAAATTCTTATGAGACAGCTCAACCTAATACACTTGAATTTTAAGAGTAAAGGTATCTTGAAGTTGTGAACTTTATATGTTCGCTAAGTCTGACTTAAGTTACAACGAACCTAAAGTAAATGACACATTAAATTGATCGAGTCAGTTGACCTTATGCACCTCAGTTCTATTTCTACCGTTATGTTTTGCCTGGTAAAGCGCATCATCAGCACCTTTAAGAATAGCGTTGATCGGTTCTCTTTCTGCAAACCATTGAGACATGCCGATAGAAATAGTCACGTGACCTACAGTATCAAACTCGTTTGAATCAATGGCTTTTCGGATTCTCTCAGCAACGTATTCAGCTTGACGTATGTCAGTTTTAACTAAAAAGACCATAAACTCCTCTCCGCCAGAGCGGCAGACAATATCCATCTCTCTCGCCTGAGCCTTGATAATATTTGCCACACTGACAAGTAAGGCATCACCGGCATCATGGCCAAAGGTATCATTGACTTTTTTGAAATAGTCAACATCCAGAGCGAGCACAGAAAATGGAGTGTTTTGTATACGCAAGTTATCAATGGCTTTATCTAAACCTCGACGGTTTAACAGCCCAGTCATTGAATCCGTTAAAGTATCGATATGCAGTTGGTCAATGGTGTTGGATACAATGTTGAATGCGCTGAGAAATGAACACTTTAGATGTGAAGCTTCAAAATACCAAGGTTTAACTTCATTTAAGTCTCGTATAGCAGAAGTACGGTTTTCAAAGCTTTTGACTACATTAGCTAGCTGCCACAACGGTTTTGAGATAAAAGCCGCAGATATCCAAATAACTAAAAGCGTGATGGCTCCAATTGGAAAAGTTTCTACAAGCACATCCCACATTTGGTCGTTAAGTACAGAAAAAGTTAAGCCTTCTGATTTCTGTGCAACTATCCCCCAACCTGAAGCATTAACTGGTGCGTACCCAGTAAGCATATCAATACCCTTGGAGTTAATGATGGCTTTACCACCTTTATTTCCCTGAATAACATCATTTATCGCGTCATTATTAACAATGACTTCTCCCACTCTTTGCCGATCAGGGTGATAGATCAATGTCTGATTCTTATCCACAACGTAGAGGTATGACCCATCTCTATAGCTATGTTGCCCAAGTATGCTCATTAACATGTTCTTCTTATCGAGATAAATAGAGCCACTGACATATCCTAAATACTCTTTTTGTTCGGAGAAAATAGGGTGGGAAATACTTATCAGATAATTACCTGCAGGAGATACGAAGGGATCAGTCACGATTGGAGACTTAGCTTTCAATGATTGTAGCGAACTTTCACTTGTTAATTGGACACCTTTCACTTGTATTGCTTCAGGTGAAACGGCAACAATAATTCCCTTCGCATTGACGATGACTACAGAGTTAAAGGCATTGGTTTGGAGCCTCAACCGATCCACTTCTTGTTGCAACTCATCTGTATCTCGCACCTTGCTTCTAAGCATAAGTGCGCTGTACTCCAATTGTGATAGTGCTGATTCAATGAAAGTGTCCGTCATTCTGGCCATTTTTTCAGCATAAACACGATTGGATTCAATGGTGTTAGTGACAGTTAGTTCACGTTGAACATGATATATGGAGTAAAAAGCGTTTAGAAGGGTGACCATCATACTAAAGATGCTTAAAAATAGTATCAGTTGTCTTAAATTTAACTTATCTCTCAGCCGCTTTGATTCACCCAGGTATTCCATAAATTAAGTCATCCATTGGTCTATTAAAAGTGATTCTACTCGTAACTGTAAATCGATTAAATCCAGTTTGAACAGATTTGACAGTTCAGCCATGTTTGATATGCAACTTCCTTATTAGCTTATATATTTCTTGAAACTCATATAAGCAACATAGATGGTAAACATACAGCAACTAAGCTCTAGACCTGAACAATATTAGGATGGGGGCAATTAGAGGTTCTTGTTACGACGAAACGTCAACTTAATCCGTAAAAGCATGTGTTTAATATGTTGTTTTGAAAATCTAATTGATATATTGCTAGCTTGATATGCAATGTGGTGATAGTTTACTTATTTAAGTATGCTCTTAACCTTGGGCAGTACACGAGTATTTTGTGGTTTATATGAAAAAAAACTTTCTCAGCTCCGCTAAGCTCGTTTTGTCCTACTTTGCATTCGCGTCAATGTGGGTATTGTTCTCAGACAAAGCGGTAGAGCTCCTATCTAACAACCAACAAGTATATACTTTGGTTCAGTCATTAAAGGGAATACTATTTGTTGTGTTCACGTCTCTTTTGCTGTGGGGACTGATAAAGAAGAACAATAGGTATATTGAACAGGCCAATGACATTGATTATGTAACCGGTTTGCATAGCCCCTATGTCTTTTTTCGCTATTTGGAACAAAAGTTTCGTAATACAAAAAAGGATGAACATTATGTTTTATTTCTTCTCGATATAGACAATTTTAAGCCCGTTTCCGACCGAATCGGTTTTGTAAAGAGCAATCTGTTTCTAAAAGATATCGCACAATCGATTAACTCTTCTACCGTTTCTCCACTTTTCTCTTCAAGGGTGCATTCTGATGGATTTGCTTGTTTGATTCGCATGGAAAGCGAAAGTCAAGTTGATATGCACTTAGCACTTATTCAAAGGCAGTTTAAGCAGAACTCAAAACGTCATGGTATTGATTTGACATGCTCCATCGGTGCTGCGATTTATCCATTTGATGGGGAAAGTGTGAAACAGCTCATGTCGTCAGCTAAATATGCACTTGCTCAAGCAAAGATTACGAAAAACACTATCCGCTACCACGACAAAGAGCTCGCTAAACATGAGCTCCAGAGACAACAGATGACTTCAGACTTACGTAACGCAATACGAGAAGGCCAAATACAGATTGTATTTCAACCAAAGTATTGCCTTAAAGATAAGAGAGTCGCTGGAGTTGAAGTGCTCTCTCGATGGAAACACCCCGAATATGGAGATATATCTCCTGCAGTATTTATCACACTGGCAGAAGAGAACAATCTCTGCAGTGCTCTAACAGAACTAGTCCTCAAGCAAGCATCAAAGCAACTTAGAGAAACGCAGCTTCTAGGACGAGCCATTCAAGAGGTATCAGTGAACCTTTCTGCTACTGAGCTAAATAGCATTGAAGATATGCATCGTATCGAAAATTACTTAAAAAAAGACCTTGACTTTGCACAATACCTCTGCTTTGAAATAACAGAGACAGCAACGTTAAACGATGTAGAACAATGCGCAAGTCTAGTCAGAGAACTCAAGAAATCTGGTGTGAGGTTCTCTATTGATGACTTCGGTGTTGGCTATACCTCATTTGCAATATTCAATAAGTTGGATGTCGATGAAATAAAAATAGATCGAAGCTTCATTAAAAACATCGCTATTGATTATCGCTCAAGAGCGATCACTTCCGGCATAGTCAACATCGCAAAGGGATTTGGTATTCAAGTCGTTGCTGAAGGGGTAGAGACCCTTGAACAGTTGTGTGTTCTAGAAGAGTTAGATTGTGAGCTAGTTCAAGGATTCTATTTAAGTCGTCCAATCCCCATTGCTTTATTGGATAGAAAATTAAATAACATCGCAAATGTTATGTATTAAGATGTTGTATTCCCCTCTCTGCTCTTTCGCAGGGAGCACCCTAGCCATTAAAGATGGTGCTGCATTATGTGGTGAATTTTCTACTTAAGTAATTTGTTAAAATCACGCATTGGTATGCAGATATAAATCACGCCCACATTCGCTGTGCCATAGCCAACGGCTTTATGTACGTACCACCACACGGTTCGTAATCCCTCGGCGTTTTCTTCATCCCATTCCAGTACACTACCAACAGGAACATGGTGCGAAGCAATACGCAGCATTAGCGGCTCTAAGGACTCGCCAAGGTTTTCGTCGCCATCGTCCATCATGAAAAAGTTCTCTTGCTCATCTGGACAAGCTAATAAAGCCACCAGCTCTGGCTCACGATAAGTAAGCGTGTCTTGGTTGGTTTCTAGCTCTAGCACTGACTCGCTTTGGTAATTATCATCCGTTGGTTCCAGTTCTGGCTCAATAGGACGATACAGGGACGCTTCAAAGTGATCAGGTGATAGTTTGATGGCCTTAATCCAATCATCCCTTAAAACACGGTTAAAGGGCACATGGCCTTGGTATCGAGCCTTTCTTACTACAGGTTTAACTGCGTCACTCATTTGATGATTCTCTCTAATCTGCTTGGTGTTACGTTCATCATTTTTGCGAAGTTGGTCAGAGCTTCACTCTTAGTCTTTCCTTGCAGCTTGTAGCCGTCATGGAAGTTCTGGAAGCCGACCTTAATCATATCGATATAACCTTTCTTCTCGTTGGACTCCTGACGCAGTTTGCGCGCTTGGCGCTTAATAGTTTCGCTTTCCCGTTTCTGTTTGGCGATCTGTTTTTCCATTGCGTTCTGAGCACGTAGATATTTCGCGTGTTCGCGCGTAGCTGCGGCTTTATCCACCATTGTTTTACGGTTGCGAGCGGCGGCTTTCTTCTCTTTCTCGTTGAGCAAGTACGTTTTGTTATCTGAGCCAAAACCAACACGGCGCGCTTGCTGTTTCATTTGGTTGGCCAAGATGCGTTGCCATGCCAGTGATTGCAGCATGGTTGTTGCCTTAAGGACGTGTTTACATGCCACACCAGACAATTCAGGGTTTCGGATTTTCGGGAATGCAAACTCTTTAGGCGGTGCTATACAGTAGTTACCCATAGTGGCCAAGTATCGATACCAATACTGGTGACGTCCGCAGTCGCAATCAAAGGAAATACGGCCAGCACACGCCAGTTGCACCGCTTGGTTGTAATCCCCATTAGGCGATTCGTGTAGTAGTTCATCCCACTGCTCAAAACGCACCTTTACTCGGTGTTCTTCATGCCTAGACACGCTTGAGGCTCGGACACGAATAAGCGCGACATTGTTCTTAATACCGATCAACGTGGCCTTGTGAATGCCCGTACCGTCATCGACACGGTTGTTAGCACGGTCTACGTCCATTTGACGCGAGTTCTTCACCAAAAAGGCATAGGTAATACCCGCTGTCTTGCTGTCATAGACCTTTTTGTGTCGCCGGCGAGCCTTGTCGAACTTGATTAGGTCTTCTTTGGTAAACCGTTGCCCTTTAGCCTTTTCGCCTAGCGCCTTTAATGCTGTATTAGTTGGCTTGGCTAACGTTGAGGCGGTCAGTGTTCGCTTAGCATTGCGGCGGTTCCTCTTTTGCGCCTGTTCAATTTTGTTGAATAGCTGGTTGAACTGCTTTTCATTGAGGCCAAGGCTGGCAAATGAGCCGTTATCCCGTTTTTCCGCTACAAACTTCTTCGGCATAGGTTACAGCCCCATTTCGTCCATGAATTGACGCATAGAGCGGCGTACCCACGCTGCTGGTGGCAGCTTGATAGTTTGGCCAACGGGTAGCGGATTCATTGGGTCATCTACGTCACAAACCAGACTCACTAGCCAATCAAGCTCAACCGTGCCATAGGCACGATAAGAGGCCAGATCGGCACGGTAGGTTTCATCAAGTCGAATGGTGTACTCAAACAGATCGGTATTGCCCGAACGGTTGACGTATTCCATGACTTTCGCAAAGAAATGCGCCCGTAGAATGTCGTCCTCGATGTTCTCTGCTGAGAGGCGGGATAACTTACTCATTAGCACCTCCCATTCGATAATTACCGTCTGCGATTAGCCCCGTTTTGGCCTTGAATAATCCCATTGCGCGCGAGGCCATTTCTGGCTCTTTCTTAGGCTTGCGTAACAAGCCAAACAAGCTCTTAAGTGTTACCGTGTCGCCAATACTGTCTTGTGTAGCTGCATAGACCACAAACATGAGCGCGTAGGTATCAGGACGTAGTTCTGACCAGTCAATGTTGTACGTGGGTTTACCATCCGTTCCCCGCACTTCTTCTACGATGGACGGCGACACTTCGAAGCGACCACCAGCGTTAGGAGGGTAGGTGATAGCATTTAGGGATGTGAGATAGTTATAGGCTTCCACTGCCGACACAATGATCGGTCTGCCTTTTGCGTCCAGTTCGAACAAGCGAACGGCGCGCCCATACTTCGAAAAGTAGGGAGTAACCTCGTCCACCAGCACAATAAAACCGTTTTTTTTGAGCTTTTCTAACTTCTCGGGCAAAGTCAGCTTAAGACTCATCAATGAACGCTCTAATTGCTGGCATTCGATGATATGGAGTTGACCATCATTCACACCAGCAAGCATAAGCCGTGGCTGGCCAGATGATAGAGTAAGTACAGCTATGCGCATTCGTGCCATGTTGTGACCTCTAAGTGCGCTTTTTAAGATGAGGAGTCTTGGTCATTTTAACACCATCAACCAAGCTTTTTAGCCCTATTAATAGTATTTATATTAATTAATGCTCGGAATATTGTGGTGATAATAACACAAGGGTAATACATACGCATGCGACGTTCCATTGATTGTTTTTGCTTCTCTCGTTGTCTTTGAAGTTTCTCTGCTATTGTCAAAGCCATTAAAAACACCTACTATTTGCTTGCTCTTGTTTCACATTTGCTGGTGGAACATGAAAAGGCTGGTAACTCGAATTTGCTGATTCGAACTGTTTGCTAAGGCCAGCCGCAAAAAAACCGCGTTTATTCGCGGTTTTTTTGTACCTATCAAAAGTAACTCTCAATCAAAACCCGATGGCATGGCTTGCCTTCATCGTTACGCATCCGTTACCCCAAGCTGACGATCTTCATGAGCTTACCCTCGTAGTCCCAAGGCTGATTTCGAGTTAAACACTCTTTGGCTCGTTTAAGCGCTGGCGAGTCAACTAAAAGATAAACGGCTTTGCGAGGTTTCACGCAGCATTCTCCGTAGCAATGTTTGAGGAAGTGATCATAGATAGTGAACGTTCGGCAAACTTAAGCTCTGCTTTGCGCACATCAATGTCGCGTTCTACATGCAGTGTGAAGTTGTCACAGAACACACCTTTCTCTTTCTGGTGCGCGTTCAACTTCTCTTTGAGTTGAGTGATTTCTTGATTGAGTTTTTCAATGTACGACTTGAAGTAAGTCTCGCTGCCGATTTCCAGCATCACTGATGCCGGACTACGAATGATAGACAGGATATCGCATGTAGATTCGTTGCGTAAAAGGTTCAGAACACGTTCGCCGCCTTGAGTTATGCTGTATTTTTTGCGATCTGGTTTACCGTCTTGCGCTTCAATTTCGTGAGACACTAACCCCTTTTCCGTCATGCGACCGAGTTCGCGGTACACTTGCTGGTGGCTGGCTTGCCATGCGCCTGATTCAGGCATTGTTCGGTTTGTTAGGTCATAGCCTGTTTGTGTTCTCTGCTCAAGAATTGCTAGAAGTAGATTACCCAAATTCATAGTTAGTTACCTTTTGTTATTGATGCCAAATTTCACCCGTATCCTCGTCAATAAATCCATGACATAAATACTCTCTACTTGTTGAGTAATGCGTAAGTCTTCCCTTTAACGCCTTTTTGTTGCGGTTATGCCAATGCTCGTATCCGGCAGTAAACGCATATTTGTTGTTGTAGTCTGCATAATGCAGATCTGAGCCATTGCGAGCCTCATTAACTCCCGCCGACCAACTTGCTAGAAAATCATCACGCTCATTGAGTTTGACGGCTTGGCGCTCATCATCATGCCCCCTAATAACGTGATAATTCCTAGCCCTTGCATGCGGTCAATGATGGTAGTCTCGAAAAATCCAATGTAGATTTCATCGTGCGGGATAAGCTCTACTTGTTGTGCCATTTCGTAGACCGTTCCATCTAGTGGTAGCGCTTCCATTAGCTCTATGATTAGGCTCAATTGGTTTTTGGAATTGCCATTGGTCAGTGCCTTGTCTAGTTGTCTAACCACATCTGCACACATGGAAAAGCGAGGCATTTCATTTCGTATCGCTTTTTCGTCTGCGTCCTCAATAAAGGCTTTCTCCTCATCTACACTCCCTAACACCTAACTCACACACACGTTCGCTACCGCGACAGCGGCGCGGTTAATGGCCATCGACACCGTTGCTCCGTGGTTAGACAGGACAATAGTGCCTTTGCTGGCATTGAACGTTTTTACGGTCATTTTCTACAAAGAATTAAGTGTGTTCGGAATGGGTTGGTGAGACTACCATATCAAAAATAATATATGCAATAACTAATTTAGCCCTTAATATCAAAAAAATATACATTGATATAAATTTTCATGTTCGGAATAAAAAGGATTACCATAATCCTGGGGTGGGATTAGATTACGCTCAATCGGAGCCGTTTAAGAAATGAATTTAATTCATGAATTTTTCGGTAAAACCCATTAATTAACCCTGGTATAGTGCTAATGCAGAGAGGCACATACGCCCACCAGATAAAGCGATTTTTCACTGACATCAAGCTACGTGTTGGTCATATTTGTGAGATGAAAGCGACAGCAAGTAGCAGTGTTAAGTTTTGGGGTTCACTCTGTGCTTATTTGATGAGATTACTTACAAAGCCAAAGAAAGCTACACAGATATTGATTCCCAATATCAATTTTTAACTTATCTAGCTGATACGGTTTACTTGATCGAGAAAGAGGGCATTGATTGTGATGTCACCAATCAGTCATTGGTTTTGGATGATGATCAAACGCAAGCAACTCGCGACCAACAGCTACGCAATATCAGCCACCTTTTGAAGATGACAAAGCAGTATGCAGAACAGTTTTAACGATGCTGACGATCTACCCATTGGACGAATTTATTAAGGCAAATTTCCGAATTAATTCGTAGTTTGCCAGGATACACGACGTTGTCTTAAAGATGAACGCCAACGGTGATAGAAATATCAAAAGGAGATCAAGTTAAATAAATATGACTTTGTTTGAGCTTATCACCCCTAGAGATTTACGCACTTTCTACGCCCTCAATCTCCAAGTGGCTATGGAGTGGCCTGTTCGCTATCAAGCAGTTATGGCGCGATTTAAGTGGATGAAAGCAAAGCACCTTGTTTAGATGTTATTTCACAAAGCTAGATACGAAGAACGATTGTAAATCACTTTTGGACAAAATAAGCTACAGCTTTCGCTAAATTAGCATTTAACTGATAACCTGAGGCATTTCAAATGCCTCAGGTTAACTGGCCAAACTCCCAGTAGCATTGATCAAACAACTCTCGGGCTGTATCCAAAATCAGAACAAGCTGTTGACGCAAGCATGCTTCGAAGCCAAATCTAGTAATAGTGTTCATAGAGTTGAACCCAATTCGCACTTAGGCTCCGAGAAGCAGCCGCTTACAATCTTCTTCAATGGCTTTATCAATCGCATCATTATCTTGAGCATCAAACAGGACTATCTGAAGCTCTTTTAAGGCCAAATGCCCAAATCGGATCCAAGCTACTAGGTTGGTCCTCAAAAAGAACTCCACAATTAAGCCGCCTGAGCGCAATGCGGCATCTGCTGCGTCAATGGTACAAAGTGTTCCATGGCTTACCAACAACATGCGGCGAAGTTCAGGGGTTGAGCCCTTTGGTATACACTCCTTCCAAGGCTTATTATGCAACACATGTTGATTGACAGCCCAGCTTAACCGAGTGAGTAACTCGGAGATAAGCACTGGTATAGCCATTGCAGCACCGTGTCTAAGATCGTATCCCTGCTCAAACACCTTGCTAAACACAATTGCTAGGGTTTGCTTGTTGATAACCTCTTTGCCTTTCTTAACGTTGCCTGTTTTCACTTCAAAAGCACCGAAGTTCATTAACTGCGTGAGGTTGTAGAAAGGCACCGGCACACCCGAGCCTCGCCCATAGTCAGCTTGCTTACGATCTATACCAGAAGAGCCAGAAACGTCTGACATGATGTGCCCAAACCAATTAGCAACACCGGCGAATATCTTTGCAACAAAGTTATGCCCTACCAGCTCAAACTCTTCCGTTTCGATAGTGATTATCTGGCCTTCACTAACAAATGAGGAGGTATTCGTGAACTGATTCAGAATTGAAAAAAACAGCCCGACAATATCGGGGCTATGACTGAGGCTTTTTAGATGATGGTTCTTAGTGGACAGGTTCTTAACCTTGCCACCAGTGCCGTTTCTCTCTCCATTGGTAGTTGCTTGATCGTAGTTAACTTTAAACTTGCGCTCTAAGAATCCTATTGCACTACTCGTTCTGTTGGCATCACCTCTTGGCCCCTGCCAACCAAGCATTGAAGCAAACTTCTCAACTGCACCCTCAGCAACGTTATCGGCAACTTTGGTAAGTGGGCCTGTAGTGGGAGTACCAACGAATAACACATCGACTAAACCCGCAATAGCCCCGCAAGTCCCCGCTATCATGTAGTCCATGGAGTCGCATTGCGCAGGCTTTGAGAAAAACGAGTCTCGAAACTCGCGTTGCGCCTCTGCTAACTGCTGCTGAGACATCACACATCGCAACCCTTGATAGTCTACCTGTATCAGGTTTCTCTCTATATAGGCATCGAGTTGCCTCATATATTCTTCTTCAGAAGTACAGCTATCAACTTCAACAAAATCTGGGGTTTGCAGTGTCCCAATGCTCGCTGTCAACTCCACTTCTATCCCAACAAGAAATGCATCCATATCAACATGGTTGGTATCAAGCCCCTCGCTTGGTTCTGTGCCACACCAACTTAAGAGCTCGTCCGCGTTATCAATCAATCCACTCAGCAAATCATCACCCTCACAGAGCAAGTCATCAACCAGTTCCAACGATGAGCGCATATCAACAAGATGCGCTTGAGCGTTAGATAACTGATGGTTTGCTGCAGTTAGCGTCTTTATGTTCTGCTCGAGAATATCCTTATCTTTCGGCACATTAGGCTCCTGTTAGCTACGCAGCTTGCCTAAAGCAGCTTTACCCAAGGCCTTAGATTTTGCACCGAGCATATTGCTCATATCGAAGTAGCCAATAGCTTCAAATATCTGTGCTAATTGCTCTAGTGCCTTCACTGAAATTCCTTGCTTAAGCGTCAGAACACCCTCTTCAGCTCCCTCTTCACACTCGTAATGAGACAGCACGGGCTCTTGAAGCTTTTTCTTTGATGGCTCTGATGTAAGCTCGAGAAAACTAGCTTTATCTAGCTCGATGGGACATTTTGACCGAAGTTCACTGGCTTGATATTCATTGCTCTTGTTCTCAAGGTGCTTACCCGACTTGATAAGCATGGTTAGCTGCTGCTGCTTCGCTGCTAACTTGTGGATTACCTCATTCTGATTCAGTGACTTACTGATTAGCTCATTCATTTTCTCAGTAACAAAATTGATGTCTTCCATTAAAACTGAAATGGTCTTTTGAGTGTGTTGAACGGCTTTGGTAAGCAAAAAAGCGCGATGTTTGTGCTTGTCCAGTTTGTCTGCACCCGTAAGTTTCTTCATGCCGTGATAGGCACCCACGCCAATCAAAACCGCAGCACCAATGCCCGTTACCATGCTTGAAAAACCGAGAACACCACCAACGCCAAGAGCTGACAAGCCGGAGGTTAAACCTGCAGCCGACAAACCCATAACCGACCCCGACATATATACAGCAGCAATCGGAGCACCAACAGCGGCAACGCTTTGAGCTAACTGCTTCGTTTTCTGCTCAAGCATACTGTCGTCGATGTGATCACCTAAAATTAGCTGGTCATTTTTGACGGCTTCGACCATAACATCGAGTTTTTCGTCAGATATCCCGAGCTTCGTTTTTAGCTCTTGAAGGTGAGGGCTGTTTTTTGCTTCGTCAACAGTTCCTTGTCCTCCGAAGGCAAATATACCAATGAGGTCTTTCATCAACGTCAGGCAAAGCGCTTCATATTGCGTGTCGGAGATCTCTGCTTTGATAGTGCTCAATAGCTCATCAGCGCTGATGGTGTTTTGATGATCCAACATGTACGAACGAACATCTAAGCGCTTCTCAGGGTTGAGCTCAACACGAGTAATCAAGGACAAAATCTCTGCGGTTTCCTTCGCATCAATCTCATTGTCATTAGCAAAGGCGAGATTGATAGCGACTTTACAGTATGCGGCCTTAACCGTTTCCCTCATATCTGATAACAGCACGACCTGCTCTTGCTCTTCAAAGTCCTCAAACTCCGAGATTAACTGCGTAAGAAAATCAGCAAGTCCCTGGTAGTGCCCTTTTAGATCACTCCAGTCGATCATGAGCTCCTCATCATCCCCATAAGTGATGAGTAAGTACCCGATTTCTTTGGTTTTATCTTTTTTCGTTACGGTTTTCTGTACATATTCGGCAGAGTGCATTGACTCGAACTTGATACACTGAGCCGCTTCAAATGGCCCTTTCACATACAAAGATTCACCCGTAACAAGAAAGCCATCTTTCCCATTGTTGAACACAGTCATGTCGAACAACGCTACGACCAGATTAGGATCGAGATCTAGCTTGTAGCTAGCAATGGCATTATCCAACTTCTTTTCAAGCTTTTCATCGGTGAAAGGGGCGATAGCAAGGCGCTTATGAAGAACAGCTTGTTTGAGCTGAGACTTAATAAATCCATTTACATCGACTGACATTTTCTATTATTCCTAGAAGACTGAGAAAGTACCAACATATCAGAATAGGCCTAGAAATATGGTTAACAGTCTGTTAAACAAGAACTTTTCTATAAAACATGTTAAGCGCATCACGATCCCACGTGGCGCGTAATATGAGCAATGTATAGTGGATTTGCCCACATAGTTAGATAAGGAAAGGTAATCAAAATTACGATGATTACAACAAAGTTCAACCCTACTCTAGCTCATTTCGAGGCATTTCTGTGTTACACATCCCGTCAGCACACCTTGGGCATAAACATTTTAGAAATAGCAGCATACCTATGTGATCGCTGCCACTGTGTAGTATGAATCTTTATTACTCTCTCACAGTATTACGTGACGTTTAAAATCACATTTGGAAGCGATGATGGTGTTGCTTCTGGCCAGGTCCAAGAATACGAAAAATACTGAAAATTGGCTCGAGACATTCATGACGTTCGCCACCTAATGTTGATCTTACGAAGTGACCTAAGCGCTTTACTTGGACTGATGTGGTTTGCACTGGCAAAAGCAAGACAAAAACACCCTAAAGCGCATCAATAGGTTGATTAATGACGTTAAACGTTCCCTTTTGAGGGGATAGGGAAGCCTGAGTCACTAAAGGAGAACCTGTCAGGATTTTGGTCGCGCCGTATTGATGATACGAACAGGTTGGTCTATGCCGTGGATAATCAGGCGATAACCATTATTTCATGCCGCTATCATTATTAGGCAATCTAAACATCAAAAATAGAAACATCAAAATAATAGGTACCAAAAGAAATGCGGAAAATTGCTTGTCTACTACCGTCGTTACTGTTTGGTTGTGTCGCTGTTTAGGGACAATCTTATAACATCGATATTGCAAATGAGGACTATGTACAGGTTAACTATGATTCGTCAATGACCAATTACAAGGCCATGCTAAGCGAATTTACCACGCATTGCGCCAAGTAAGACAAGGATTACGTCAATGAAAGTACGATTACAAACGGTTGGGAAATTACTATGGCCGTTTATCGCTGCGTTGAGAAGAGAGAGAACAGTTAACCATTAAGCCACCAGCACAGTGGCTTTTTTGTGCCAAATTGATAGTATAGTATAGGCACAATTGTACACATAAATGGAGTGCAGAGAGAGTTCAATGAGCATTTATGAGTTCACCTTAAACATCGGCAACATCAATATCACGAACGACAACGATCTACTTGATGTGTCACGCAAACTATACGAGGGCGCTTGTTCTGACGCTGTGGTAATGTCTGTTGATGAAATGCTGTATATCGAATTTGAACGAGAGGCAGGAACGTTCGTTCAAGCGGTTACACAAGCAATTAAGGACGTAGAATCGGTCGAGGGCTACGATTTACAAGTTATCTCGATTGAGGGCGACCTTGTGAGTTTGGGCGAAGCTGCGGAGTTCACCGGGGTTAAGAAGAGCACACTAGCAAAATACAAAAAGGGTACATTTGGCGGCGGTGGCTTCCCTGTGCCAGTACGAAAGGCTTCAAAGAAAGATCCTCTTTGGAGACTTAGCGACATAGCAGATTGGCTATACAAAAAAAACAAGGTAGCAATGGAGCTAGTAGAACGCGCTCGTCTGATGGATGTAATTAACCATCATCTAGAGACCAGATTGATGAAGAATAGCGATAAGTACGCAAACCTATTCATCAATATCCAAACTAACCTAATAATTCCCATAAAGTCATAAAGTCTCAGCTGCCATCAGCGTATAGCTGGTAGCTTCTTTATGCGTATCGTAATTGCTTAAAAGGAGGATCAATAATTGAAAGACTATGATTTTTCAATAGTGGCTAAGTTTCAAGACAACATGAATGCAGACTCGCTTTGCAAGCCATCTAATGCGATCAAAGAGTTTAACCCATCCGATTACTTAACCGATCAACAGACTATCCAAGCCTATATTGATGAAGCAGCAAGCACTGGTGAACCAGCGATAATCGCCGATGCCTTAGCAGTTGTTTCACAAGTTAAGGGTATGGACAACACCTTACACCCGCGCGACAACCCTTCTTTATCGTCACTTATCGGGCTGGCCAACGTTCTAGGCATATCAGTTCGATTAGGTATCAACATTAAATAACTTATTCCAGTAGTTCGGTTGGGCCGAATTACTGAAATAGTGCCCCGTCAGGAATCTAGTCAATTTAGTTTCACTTCTTACAGAACAGAAACTAACCCGCCAATTACCGGCTGCGACATCGCCTACAAGAAAAAACGGCGCGACAAGATTGATGATCTGAGCAAGGTTTTCGACAGAGCGTTTAGAGAAAGTAATGGACAAGTTCAGTCTCGTCCAAGAAATGGAACAAACTGCTCAAGAAGATTAGGATTAGTCGGATAATGAGTCAGTTATCAACGTTTTACTGTGTTCTTTACCGGTGTCCACAAGGCACTACGGGTAAAGCTTAATCCGTTACCTGACATTTGGTTAATGTAGTGAGGTAGCAGACTACTTCACCGAGCTATTTCGCCTTTCAATGGTGTTTGGATTGAGCTATTAGAATGGTCTTGTTGATGAGCAAATGGCTCAAAAACTGGCGATGTTCGTTAACGTACCACTCCAGAGTCAATAGTTACTATTGATAAGATAAAATACGTTAAGAAAAATTAATTATGAGTTTGGCTTTCAAAAATTTTATTTTTATTTCTTAATTTAAACCAAATTTTCTTTCTACCATTATTCTTCAAAATAAAACCTCCAAAACCACACCACTTTGGCCACTTGTTATTCTTTGAAGTAGGTCAAGTTTTGATTTTTGACTATTTGATTTTTTCTTTTTACTGATTTTTTTATTATTAGATACATTTATTAAATCAATGATTTTATTAGACATACAATGCCCCTTACTTAATGATTAGGGTGTACTGAACATGCGTTATTTTATGATATAGAATGAAGGGAGCTTACAGAGAAACTTATTAAGGATGACGCTGGGAAAACTGACTTTATACTTTTTTATCTGAAACAACTATTGATCAGAGCTACTACTTCCTTACCACTGGATTACAAGCGATAAGGAAGCTAAGTTTTGTAAGACTATTACAACGTCGTTACATTTTCTGCTTGAAGCCCTTTAGGACCTTTACCTACGGTAAAAGAAACCTTGTCGCCTTCAATAAGTTTTTTAAATCCATCCCCAACGATGTTGCGGAAGTGAACGAATAGGTCGTCGCCGTTATTTTGAGAAATGAAACCGAAGCCTTTAGCTTCATTAAACCACTTTACTGTACCAATTACTTGATTAGACATATTATGCCCCTTATATAAATTAAAATTAAGGTGCACTGAACATAAGTATTATTTTAAGGATATAGAATTAAGGGAGATACAGAGAAAAACTTGCTAGGGATGACACTGGAAAACTTACTTTATATTTTTTATCTTCAAACAACTCTTCGTCAGAGCAAAATCAACTATACACGTTTCAAAAATTAAAGATAGCTTTATTTTCTATTTTTATACTAATAATGCACGTTACAGACCCCGAAAGCGCGCCATATGAGCCGCTATAGAATGCTTTAAGCAACATTTTGACACCCAAGAGGAGCATTGTTCCTTATCATCCTACTATAATCATAGAGCAACCTATATGAGTTAAAAGGCCGTTTTCTGTACTCGGTCTATCGTACTGATTTTTTCATATTAGGTCGTTTCAGTCTTCAAGGTGTTAAAGTTGGTATACTAAAACTAAATTATTATAAATGAGCGCAAACATGAAACAAAAGAACTACAACAAACTTAACGATGATGAGTTAGAGTTTGTTAATGACAAGGTCGCAGCCTTACTCCTGACAAGTCCTAGGAGTGCTCGTTTGTTGCTCTGGATAATGGTGAGTCTTTCAATTGTGATGGTTGGTTGGGCATCTTTTTCTGAGATAGATAAAGTCATTGTCGGTTTAGGGAAAGTCATTCCTTCCTCACAGGTTCAAGTTATACAAAACTTGGAAGGCGGGTTAATTAAAGAAATTTTAGTAAAAGAAGGTCAATTAGTCGAAAAAGGTCAACCATTAATTCTCATCGATGACACGCTCTTTCGTTCAGATTTTCGTGAGCATGAACAACAAGTCGCTAACTTGAGTGCATCTGTATTACAATTGACAGCCTCGATAAATAGCGTTCAAGTTAACAATGACTTTGACATTAAAGATTGGCGACAAAATGTCACACTAAACTATGACCAGCTAATGTTCCCATCATTTTTAGAAGAAACTCAACCTGAACTAATCCTACGTCAAAAAGCAGAGTATCTCGAAAACTTAAATAATATACGCAACCAGATATCAGTGATTGATCAGCAAGTCATACAGAAACAACAGGATTTGATTGAAATAAAAGCACGAGTAGAAAACTTACGTAGGAGTTATCAATATGCAAAAAAGGAATTGGATATTACCAAACCTCTAGCTGACGAAGGTATAGTTCCACGCATTGAATTACTTAAATTACAACGACAAGCCAATGATAGCAGGCGTGAAATGACATCTAGCAAGCTTAAAATTCCCGTATTAGAGTCATTAATTCAAGAGTTCATGCTTAAACGAATAGAGGTCGCGCTACAATTCCGATCTGAACAACAAGAAAAACTTAATAGCACCCAAGATCAACTATCTTCTTTGGTAAAGTCTACAGTTAACTTAGAAGATAAAGTCAATAGAACCGTGGTTTACTCACCAGTAACGGGAAAAATTAAAACGTTGAGCATAAATACAGTTGGTGGAGTTATTCAACCAGGTATGGATATCGTTGAAATTGTGCCAACCGAAGACGCTCTACTGATAGAGGCAAAAATAGCACCAAAAGATATTGCATTTTTACGTCCTGAGCTACCTGTTATTGTCAAGCTTACCGCTTATGATTTTAGTAAGTACGGTGGTTTAAAAGGGGAGTTAGAACACATTAGTGCAGACACAATCCAGGATGAAGAAGGTAACGACTTTTATGTAGTACGTATACGTACTGATAAAACTAATCTCGGTGATAAAGATCTACCAATCATTCCAGGAATGACAACATCAGTTGACATAATAACCGGAAAGAGGACCATTTTAGAATACTTAATGGGGCCAATTCTAAATACAAAAAACACAACAGATTAATAACTTACACTGTTTTCACAAATCGTGATACCCGTTACCATTGAAGATGTTTAACTTCTTATGAAATTGGACCTATAAAGCCTAAGTTGCACAATTACAGTAGCCGCAAACATTTGACCGAGAATACGTACTTTCATATATGTCTCTATGGGCCCCCTCATCGCATTGTCACTAACTAATGAATATTAGTATATTAGGAACTAGTGTTCGGAATTATTCTAAATGAATAGAATATTACTTTAACCGTACACTACTAACTTTTTCAATGTGTAATAATACGTCCATTACATCGCTGTGAGCCTTGAGTAACTTTCTCTTAGCAATCGTCCATGCCGCCAATTTCCCATAAGCGTTCACACTTACCTTAATGGAATGCTCATGCTTCTGGTTGTTCTCATCGTACTTGGTGTACCGCGCTACGTAGTATTGCTTACCATCGATGGTAGTTAACCGTGGTTCAAGACTTTTCGGCAAGCGCGCCAGCAAGTTGAATTGCTTACGAACGCGATCCCAACAACGCCCCCATAGTTCCTTGCCGATTTGGTTGCGTATTTTGGTTGCCTTGCGTAGACCTTTCTTTTCACCAATGCGAACAAACCCGACAGAGCGACGAATATAGCCCCCTTCCGGCTTAGGCACACTAACGGCATAACAGGTCTTTTTCTTGGTGATGAATCGATAGCCTGTGTTAGATACGAAATAAGCATAAGCGTTACGACACTCTGACACTCTATAACCCTCAAATAAACAAAACATGTAATTCCTTTCGGTTGGATTTGGCTGGCCATTGTTGCCCTTTCTTGGCCAAATGGATAACGTTACAGTGTAACTATGTTTTCTTATATTCCTAATTAATGCGACAGATTGATAGTCTTTAGGTCGTCATAACTGCAACCAAGCACCAGCTTGATTGCCTTTTTGCTGAACCCTTTTTTCATTAATTCTCTTACCTTTGGTTTAAGGTCATTCGGAATTGAGGTTCGGGAAAGTTCCTGTTGTCGAAGCTTAAATTCGTTTACTCGTAAGTTCGCGTTCATTAGAGCCTTACACATAATTTCCCCTCCCTCTATTCTGCCTTTGGTTTTAATGAAATGCCTGTTGTGTACTCTTTCGCTTCGTCGTGGAACGTTCTTAAGTAGTGGTCAGTCACGGCAACACTAGAGTGACCAAGCGCGTCCTTAATCACTTTCAAAGAGGCTTTCTTTTCAAGCAGGAGCATGGCGTACATTTTTCGCATCGAGTGTGTTGATAGCTGATATGGCAATCTCAACTCCATTGCTATGCGCTTATACGCTCGGTTGATATACTGGATGCTGATCGCATTGCCCTTTTTGGCCAAGTGGTGATTAGATTGAAACATCAACTCATTATGGCCATTGTGTAAGTAGATACGTTTAATTAGTTCTTCCAGTTCGGCATTAACGTGAATGGTGATTCGAGCGGCCTCTTTAGCGGCTTTTTCGCTCTTACCTCGGGCCATACGGCCTTTAAAACCTTTTGATTGAACAATGTTAAATGAAGACCGGATCACGCCATTTATCATCACATCGCTGAATTTTAGCTTCGAAATGTCGCAATAACGTAAACCTGTACGAACCTCCATTTCAATCATCATAGAGATAAGTGGGTTAATGTCATCCATTAAACGGATTATTTTTTCCAACTCGTCTAAGTCACGCGCAGGGAAAGCAGCCATTAGATCAACTCCACGTGATTAGCATTAACCGTTTTAAACTCGCCACCAACGAACACTTGAATTTGTAGGGTTCGAGATAACAAGCTAAATCCCAAGAATAAGCCTAGTTCGCCATCGACACGCACGAAGTCGTGGTGAATAGGTAAGCGGCCAAAGTGGTTGATCATCTTGGTTTGTGCTTGGATGCTTTGAGCTTCTTTAATTGTGTTTATGGCAAAGCGAAGTTGAGAGCGAATCTTTAGCGCATTATTACCTTTTCGAGCCTTGCTGATCGTGCCTTGCACACAAGGGAAACCGTAGAAATTGCGAATGACGGCGGCGGCTTGTTCTTGGCCTCCACATTCATTAATTAGCTCATCCAAAGAGATAAGAATAAGGTCGTGGTGGCGCTCTTGGATGGCACTGCGTTTACTCGCCCACTCATCCGAAAGCGACACCAATTCATTTTTTTTAAACATTTTTGCTGATCCTTTTTTGGCAAAATGCCAGTGTTTGCTTGGAATACAATATATTCCAAAGGAATATCTTTTTCAACTATGTTCGGAATACTTACATTAAAAGCACGAAGGGTTCCAGAAGTGACCGACTAATCAACTTTTGACAAATAACGCAATAGTGCTCAAAACACCACCAGCAAGAAGTCATTTTTTATCAATATTCCTATGGAATATTTAGGTTCATTCACACAAAATGCCAGGATTAGAAAGCAATCTTAGACATTTAATAAGTTGTTGTTTTTATTGGATTTTATGTCTTTTTGCGTCGATGACCAGCGACAAAACATTGGATAAGTTAGTTTCAGTTCTGTCTAGAACTGAAACTAAAATAGGTTTTTTTGAAACTCGCCACGACAATTACCCGCCTGTGGTAATATAATGACGGTGTTACACCGTCACGCAACACGAACAAATATGCATATCCTCAATTATTATGCGGTATAGGTCACGTTCTCAAAACCTAACTGCTAGTAACGATATGTTTGCATTATTTTGCATATCTAGACAATCAAAGATCACAGTCTCATAATACTCCGCGAACATCAGCTCGGTTGGCGAGAATCCCCTAAACTCTTTCCAAATCAGAGCTATATACGTATTGGCTATCCAGTCAATTGGCTTAAGAGATATAGATATGCACTGCACGTTGAATCAATTAATTCCACTCGAAATACTAGATAAATGTGACCTGTCCCTAGATGTATTTAGCAGCTCGTTCCTTGATGACGCGACCGACATTTGCATGATGCATCTTATCCAATCGCATCCGAACGCACTATGCAATTCATCCATTAATCGTGATGACGTATTAAACTTCGTTCGAGATCACTTCTCCGCTTAAAAAGCAACACTTATAACGTTCTTCTGTTCGTTTTTTATTTAATTCCGAACACAAAAACGGTATGCTACGCATCAAGGATAAAGGTAGGGTTTTTCGTTACTCGCATACGCTCATGGATGGAGTGTAACCTTTATCCTCCAATGTAATTTGGAGCAACCGTTCACCATGATTAATAAAAAAAATACTGAAATTAAAGATTTAAAAGCTATTGATATAGAAACACTTAATCAATTACTTGCAAATAAACAAACGGCAGATGCGCGCCTAAAACGTGCCTTGAAGCACCGCGCGACTTTTTCCGAACAAATAGATGGCAAGGAAGATAGTGGACTATTCAATGATCGCATCGTAGCTGTAGTAAAACGTGGTAATCCAACCACTCGTTTACTTGAGTATATTGAGGCCGCGAAATCAGCCAATAAAGAGCTTTTAGAGCGCGCACCTCAATACTTCAACAGCTCATCTAACTCATTTAAAGAGACGACCGTAATTGAGAACGTCCGTCGCGTTAACATCACAATTAATAAAGCAGCTAGCAGCCAGAAAGTCACTGGCGCACGTCTAGCCAAAAGACTTGAAGCATACCTACGCGACCTCGACCGTAAACTCTCCTACGATCTTCCAGAAGATGAGAAAGAACAGCTCACTAACAATAAAAACACTGCATTGAATGAATTGAAATACTTCAAAGACAATGCAGACGTTGAGTTTAGAAAGCGCGGTCAAGAACACAATGACATTGTAGCTATCATCCATACCTATGATGGCAACAATGGTGGCATTTCTCGCGTAGCTAAAAAGGTTCACGTTAACGCTGGTGGCCTTGTTCTAATTAGGCATCGCTCTTGTAAAGATCACGATGTGCTAATCACGAACAACACCACTGAGGGACGTTCGATATTCGATGAAGCGAATGCTTTTAAGTCGGTACTGTACCCTAACGCTAATATGTATATAGAAAGCGAAGTTGACGCTATTCGTGAAGCCAGAAAAGAGCTTAGAAGCAAGAACGAAAGCAAAGCACGTTCGCAGTTCGATGGATTAGTGAACTAAGGTTTTAAGCTAAATTATTGTTGTTCCGCTTTGATTGGTGATTTGGTGGCGATATTTAACGGTATCGCCACCTTTTCATATTACTTTTATATGTTGGCACCAACGGAATTAAGCATCGTCCGATTCAAGCGCTTCCAGTACCCATTGTTCTACTGAACTG
The DNA here is from genome assembly GCF_015163535.1 of Vibrio sp. OPT46. NCBI lineage: Bacteria > Pseudomonadati > Pseudomonadota > Gammaproteobacteria > Vibrionales > Vibrionaceae > Vibrio > Vibrio sp. OPT46. Next base: position 76,739 of record NZ_JADDYG010000254.1, read on the forward strand.
CGAGACTCTAGCATGCTCTCTGTTACTTCCATTTCGTGCGGCACATAATCTACCAATTGAGAAAAACAGTATGTATCCCAACGGTCAGGTGATGGGATGTTCATTTTCTCTTTCATCATCGGTTTTGGCATCATTACCCATTGGCCTGACTCGTTGATTGCACAAGGTATTTTACTGCCTTGTTCTGCCGTCTTGACGTTCTTATCTATCTGCATGCGGCCTTGGTTTATCGCATCCCGAGCCATAACATTGGCATAAGCACGCTGGTTAAAGAAACGCTGCTTATCGCTGGTGGAGTGCATCTTCTTACCCCAACGAATGCGCTGTACGCGCCGTCCGTAGCGCTCTAAGCAAGTCGCCGTGTCATAACCTACACCGTCACTATCCACTGCTATCGTGATGTTTGGGTACAAGTCCTCACTACACTCTGCATGGATAATGTCAGCGAACCGAACCGGATCGACCGTGCTTGGTTGTTCAAGCAATTTCACGCTCTTAACGATGCGCTCCATGCGTTGACCCCAAACCTTGCAGATATTGAGTATCGAGCGGTCACGACCATTACCAACGTCCACCAGCGCAGCCCAACCCCAACCATCGGGCATATCGAGGTTGAGCCTTGCGCTTTTGTCCAGCGCATCCCGACTAAGCAGCATGCCAGCAATGGAACTTGGGAACTCCCCACGTACTTTAATCAGGTATTCCGGTGCCTCTCGACCGCCATACTCCAATCGCTTATCGAGGATAAATTCCACGGTTACGAACGGAGATTCCTCGGAGTTAAGCCTGATGGCTCGCCATCGACCACTAGGCTCGGCTAATCGGTGATGCGTATCGTAGAAATAGCCGCTAGGGCGCGTTGGCTGGCTCAATAACAGCATTCGGTTATCTTTCTCGGTCAATGCCCCCGCTAACACACCAAAAGCCTTGTCAGAGACGCCTGACGCCTCATCGACAATAACAAACAAGTGTTTAGCGTGTTCACCCGCTAGCGCTTCCTCGTTACCAATACGGCACGATTTAGCACTGGTTTGCCAGATACCTTTTGCTGAGTTTTCAAAAAAGGCTGTCTCGGTAATGGTGAAGTATTGCTGCAACCAACCATGCTTTTGTAAGAGCGTGTTCCAGTTGGATTTTAGGTACTTCCATACACCGATTTGTACCTGTCTCGCGTTGTTCGCCACTAGCACAACACGCGCATTGGGGAAGCAGAGCATGAAAGCAATGATCATGATACTGGTCATGTCTGACTTGCCTGTACCGTGGCCAGAGCTGACAGTCGTTCGCGCACCAATACGCTGAGCACTATCAATGATTTTGCGCTGCTGCCAGCTCGGCTTCTTACCGACTAGCTCAACAGCGAGGCGTTTCCAGTCATAGCGATACCGCTTAACTAGGGCAGGGTAACGGGGATCTTGTGTTACGCTCTTTATTCTTCTAGCCACCAAGTACCTCGAAGCTGTCTACATCGTCAAACCCCGACACTCCCTCGTTATCGAGGTCATCATAGGCTTGCTCTTTAGCGGCTTCGTTTTGTATTTGGGATGGGGATAGGGTAGGTTCTACGCCGTTCTCTAGGTCTTCGGCTTCTTTGATTCGTCGGTTTACTTCTTCTTTGCGCGCAGGTAGCCAGTTATCTTGCTGCTCAATCTGCTCTAACGTGTAGTCATCAAACAGCTCATCCAGCTCTTGCTCACTGATACCAGTGTCGTCTACTTCTGGCTCTAGGTTCGCTAGTTCTACCTTAGCTTCATGCAATAGCGTTGCTGGTGGACGTGCGCCTAACTTCTCGATTTGCTGACACGTCTCTAAGGCTGTCCAGTTGTTCTTAGTGCGCAGAGAAAGCATTTCTATTACTAGGCTGGTTTCTTCCGCTGGCAGTAAGTGTGGCATCATCAATTCAGCGTATTCCTGTTTACGCAAATCGATGTAGCGCTTGGCCTCTTGTTTGGCCATCGTGGAAATACTCAATTCCAGTTCACGCAATCTGGTGCCATAGCCAAAGATGAGACGGTCACGCATGGCGTTTATGTCTACTGGCTGGTTTTCGTCATCGAGCGGAATGTCTCCGCTTTCTTCCATTTCATCGATCTCTTTAAGGCGTTTAGCTAACGTCTCATTCATTCGGTAATACTGCGAACGGGCAATAATCAGTTCGTTGCAAACCGAAAGCGGATCGGTATCCATGAGAATATCCATGATTTCGCCAGTAATACCCGCACTACGGGCATAACCACCATGCACAACAGGGCGACCCACTTGAGCACTGGAATACTGCGAAAGTCCCTCAACTGATCGCGGCTTGCGCAGTGATCCAATACCCCCTGTTTTCGCGCGATCGCCTTGCGCACTTTGCGCTTGCGCAGTTGCCCCCGCTTCTTTGGACTTTGATTTATCAGCTCTTTTTTTCTTCTTGTCGTTTTTCGCTTCTTGAAATTTCGCTAATTGCTCATCGTAAAGATCAAATAATCGATCAAACTCGGGCAGCGATCGCATGGAATTAAACTGGCGGCGCAATGTCGCACCATTCACCCCTTTATCTTTCGCAAAAGCGGCCATCGTGAGCGTTGGGTTTTGAGCGCCACGCACGAGAAATTCTTTCAAAAGGGAATGCCAGTCATTGCCCTGACTGGTCTTTTTCGCTTTGATTTTTGGCATAACGGACGGTTGGAACTTGCCGCCCGTTTTGGCTGGCCGTTTTATATATCGCTTAGCGGTGCCGTACTTCAATCCGTTGGCTTCGCAATACTCGGCCAGCGTCAAAGTCGGCTGCTTCTCTAACTGCTCCCAAAACTGCTGTTGGTGAGCCTGATAGTCAATCTTGCCGGACACGGTTAAACCCCATTCATTTTGTTACGTTCGGAATAATACAGAGTTCAAACAGGTGACAACAACACGAACTAGGCCAGTTAAAAAATAATTTAATTGTCAATAATGTTTTAAAGACAAAATTTGATAACGCGACACTAAATAGTATTTACAGTAACGATTTTCTGCATATAATCATGGCCAGCTAGTGAGTAACGCTACTCATGTACAATTGATTCTGCGGCACGATATAGTAATTGGCTGCGTTATCTCACTAGCCACCTTCCCCCATACCCAAGACAACGCGCTACGTGACGAAAGGAATACCCCCTTGAAAGCACCCGAGCGCATCAAATTCAGACACAAAGCCAAAACCAAAGCACGACAAGCCATGTTTAGAACCCGCCAACGGGAAAAGGGATTAACGCTACTTCAAGTGCGAATTTCACGCCTTGCTCACGCAAAAGCATGCGAACAATGCGAACAGAACGGAATTACCCTGACCGAGCTGTATCAGTTGGCCATCAACAACACTGATCCAAACCAACTACCAGAAAAGCACCCCGAAGTAATCGAGGGCGACCTAGTAGGGGCACGCCAAATCAGTCCTTGGATTGACCCCGAAGTTGCAGAGACGTTTGAGAAATTGGCCACCAACTACCGCAATCGAACCATAGCGATGAGTGCCATCGTCTATGCGTATTGCGCTCGATGCGAAGCTGAATGAGCCGAACTGGACACGCTTGGGGCGCACTGTGCTTTGCGCCCGTTCCTCTCGCCTTAATGGCAGACACAACACCACTGCATTCAATCCTGGCATTTCTTGGTTGCTTAAGCGGTTCGAGCGCACCGGACTGGCTTGAATTTGACAGAATCCCGCACCGAACTTACACCCACATCCTTTCGATATGGCTCGCTGCAACGGTTTATGGCTATCATTTAGCGATAGGGGGCACATTAATACCCATTGAGGCGTTAGAAGCCACCAGCACGATTCTAGGTGCGATTCTGTGTGGATTTGGATGCGGTTGTGTGTCGCATTGGCTTGGGGATGTGTTAAACCGCCAACCAGTGCCGATTTTTACCCCATTTGATAGGTACTGTTTGAATCTATTCGCTTCGGGGAGCCACCAGCGAATCACATGCGTATTCATTTTCTCGGTAGCGTGTATTTTAGTTGGTTTTTTACGGCCTTTATAATTCCGAATAGACTTTTTAAAAATGATGTTTTTAACATAAGAAAAGGCCACATTTTACCGTGGCCTTTTGATTTTGAGGAGTTGTCAATAACAGGTAATTCAATAACCAATCAATTGGCCATCTATATTTTGGAGTATCCACGTCCATTTTCTTGCGAGCGAGGTAAATATAGAACACTAAAAATGCCTCTTCAATAGGTTGAAACACGACACATAAAAAGAGCCAGTATTTCTACCAGCTCTTTTGCAAACCTTCTTTGAATCACTCGCCGAAGCTGTACGCTTCACACGAAAACAAGGCAATTATATTGATACTTACCTCGAAAAATCAAGAAAAAAGCGCCAATGGAATAACCAAAGGCGCTTGAGCACAGTTGTCTAAGATTTTTAAAGGAAAACACGGTCGTCACAATGGCAACTATTTAACTCGCGTATACATAAATTTATCCGTTCGGAATGCTAGTTTCAAGTATTTTTTACCTAGCTACTCGCCTAGCTCTTTACTAGAAACACTGGCTAGCTCATCACTATGTGCCGTGTGGGCATTTAAACCATTCAATAGCTCTGCCTCTGTAAACAATGAGCGTTTCTTTTTGTTCTTAGTCGCCTTGGGAACTGTTTTACCTTTCTTTTGTGCTTGAGTACGCATGCTTCACCTTTTGTAGTGCATCGCTTTGTTAATACTATGCTCTTTACTCCACTCAATCTAGCTGACGCTTTCAGTTTGCTTAAGGTGATTGTTTATTTCGTGAATCATCTTGCGTAAGGAGTTATCCAGCTCTTTGGTGTACAGCTTATCCTTGGCCAGCTCTCGCTTAAGGATGCGGTCGTGTTTGCGATGCCAGAATAGTTCGTGGACTTTTCTCATAGTGCCTGCTCATATAGGCGCTCTTTGGTAGGGGATAGATAGAACAAAGGGCTAACCCTCTTTCGAAGATCAACCCTTTGCCCTCTTTGGGAGCCTGTAGGTTTTACCCTACAACGCTTGCACAACCTTATTAGACAAGCGCACCGTATAGGAAGTCGTATCCGTCACTGTCCTACGGGAATAATACTAAACTTATTCCGAACATATCACAATATTAGTTTGCATTTCATTTTGTGATTTTTACCCATTTAAAGATTGTTTCTGTCGCTTTTTTCTGGTGGCTTTCTTGAGTGTTTTATAGTAGCCAATCTTTATCAGAAAGAAGTACCACAGCGCGTTAAGAGGCGTAGCCCTCAACCAAGTCCAGCCACCACGTTGTGAGTTCTTCATGTGGTAACAACATCATGCCGTCACGGCCTTTTCTGGCTTGTTCTAGCGCCTTTTCCAGAAACTCAAACTTAAGGTCGAACGGAGGATTGCACCACCAGCCATCTTCCCATTCACCTTGTAGGCCATCGAACCCAACACAAACAGGGTTTAGGAGCTGAGCTGCCTTGTGTTTTGGCTTAAGCTCGGCTGTTCGTTAATCCAGTCAGGAGCCACGTAGAAGCGGTTCGCCTTGGCGGTTTGTGGCTCGGCGGCCACGTCTAAAACAAACTGTTTTCCGGTATCACGTCGAAAGAGGAATTGAGCATCAAAGAAATAGTCCCAACGAGTCGCCCATTTGTTCTTTGCGCCCTCGACGGTCTTACTTTTGACTAGGTGCGCCATTCTCTGACTTCTCCCCACTCTTGGCCGCTACAGTAATGCGCTCTATGCGCTCTGCGTCCAAATCAATCTTCACTCGCTCTATCTTTGGATAGACCACCAATCCATAAAAGCTGTATGTGCCAATACCGACAACAGCCACCAGCGCTAACACAATGGTTATAGCCAGTAGCCGAACGGAGCCGATAAAGACACGTAGCCCAATTGCCTTACTATCATTCATGGACGCGTACCATGTCCTTGTAAGCAGAGAACAATACGCTGTGCTCGGTTTTGACACCTAAGCGCTCTTTCGTCGCCGGATTAATGGTTGTGCGTTCACGCTCTATGTGACGGAAACGGCCAAAGCCTCGAATTTGCACCTCACGGCCTTTCGCAATCTCAACCAGAATGTGATTGATCATTGCATCCAGACAATCGCCCACCAGCTCTGCATCATCACCAGTAAGCTTTAAGCCAAGGCGTTTAGAAATGTTTCTTTCAATGTCAGTTCGGTTTAAGCGTGTACTCATTAATGTGCCCCCTTGATCTCGTTTACCTTGCTTGCCAGCTCATCGCGGAATACATCCGATGCACTAAAAGTCAGCTTGTCTCGCGCAGCTACAATCGCTGGTGCTCCCGTTTTTGGATTACGGCCAGCTCGCGCTTTCTTAAGGCGAGGTGCGAACGTACCGAAACCACTAAGCAATACAGCATTGCCCTCAATCATGGTTTGAGTTGAGATTTCTTCGATAAAGGCATCAAAAACCAGCTCGCATTCTTCACGTAATGCGCCCGTTTCTTTTTTCATTGCTGAGATCAGTTCGTGCTTACCTACGGCTTTTTGTTTAGACACGCTAAGTCCTCTTGAATATCTTTCAGATAAATTCCGTGCTGTTGGCCTAGAAGATTGATGGCGTAAAGAACCAGTTCTTCTCGACTGCTACAGCCAAGTTCTATTTGGAGTCGCCTAATTTGCTCTCGTTGTGTCGCGCTGGCGCGGTAGTATTGACGTTTAATGTCAAACCTAGCCATCTTGGCAAGATGACGATTCCAGCGCTGCTGAGGGGTTAAGGCGTTTTTCTTGGGTTTACGTCCTGCCATTAGACGATTATAACCATTCCGAACACACCGTAAACATTCCGAACACAATTTCTGTTTTTAATACAAAAAAATACCGCCCATATAGGCGGCATTTGTGGAAAGATGATCAAGGATTGGCGTTAAGCTCGTTTGAACTCCGAAAAGTGGCTGCGCATGCCATCACGAACTTTGAGAGGCGTTTTGCGCAGCTTGGCGCGTGTCGCTGTGTCGTATAAGTATTGTTCCCATTCCCAATAGGACATATCACGTAGTCGGCCTACTGGCTCACCAACACTATTCATGAATATGTAGGTGTTCTTGGCTTGGCCGTTCGGGATTGAGTTGCCATTACCATCCAATATCTCAAAGACACCTCTCGCACCGACAAACGTCACGGTCAGACCATATTGCGCCGCTGTAGCATCAATCATTGCGCTAGTGAGGTAAACATTCTCGCCAAAGATTTTAGTACGGAGGATTTCACGACGATATTTCTTAATGTCTCGAACCCATTCAAAGATAACGCAGCGAGTATGTGGCGTTCGGATGTTGGTTTTTACTTTGATTAGACCAGCATCGAATAGCATTCTAATGACTCGATAGTTGATCTTCTCTCTTGGTGCAATTGTGTCGCCAGTAGCATCGTAGTCACAAATATGACCACCAGTAAGCCAACGATACGCTTGAGCGCTACCAAATTCCCCTGCGGGAGCATAGCTTAGCAACAACTTGTCATAGTAAAGGTAATCGCATAGGAAGTTACGGACTACCTTTGTTGCTTCTAACACGTCTAAATCAACTGGCTTTTGGCCAATGCTGTGGTATTCACTCGCTAACATGAGATAACTAAGCCCTTTTTATATACTTATGCGGCTAGTCTAGTTTTGTTATCAAATGTTGGCAATTGGAGATAGCTATTAATTTGACAAATGCACTCATCAAACCCCTTGGCCACAACCACGTAATACCCTAGATTTTGGAACATTTTTATCTTTTCCTGCTGTTCCTTACTTGGGCGACCTTCTTCCGTTTTCACCTCCAAAAAGAACCCGTGATACACCCCTCTCGGGATAGGAAAAAATATATCTGGCACACCTTTCTTTTGTCCCTCATAGCTCATCATCGAAGCCGCTTTAGGTGTTCGGTAGCCACCATTAGGGATTGAGAAAACCAGCGGGTAAATGTCCTTGTACTGCGTCTCTAACGTGTAGAACAAACGCACCTGTAACCAGTGTTCGGCCAGCTTCGTGTCGTTAAACTCTTTCGGGCGCTTAATCCCTTGTGCAAGGCGCGTTTTGTGTGGTGAATCCAGTTCCACTTTCTTCTGTGTCGCAGCGCGCGCAACGTCAATGTCTTTCTCAAGAATACGGATAAGCCAGGCTGGTAGCTCTGACTTGTCCACCAGCGCAGTATTTGGGACGTTTATCGATACCGGATTGATGATGTGATTAACAGAACGGTTAATCTCGTTAAGTGCTGCATCGATATTGAAGTCGCCGCCGTGGCCAGCTTTCACGCCTTTGCTTTTCCACTTCTTGCGCTTAGCAACTTGGTTTGCGAGAAAAGAGTGATCGAATCGTGGTGCTCTGGCCATAACTAGATAAGCCCTTGTACAACTAAAATCTCTTGCTCCTTACGGCGGTTGAAGTAGGCAAACACCTCGTCCTTGGTGAATTGCTTAGATACCACCTTGCGGCGGCCTCCTTGAGAGAAAACACGCTTAGCAATGTCCTCAGATAGCGTCCAACAAAGTGCAGTTTCGATTTCGGATTCGTCATTGATAGCGCGGTAGGCAGTGATCACCTTGGGTAGCTTGGCGAACGCCTTGCGCTCTGACGACTTCATAACCTTGTGCTTGTTGCGTCTCGGGCACGTAAACAGGGACGACCACACACCTTGATGTTGGTGCGAGCCTTGCGCTTTCCATAACGTTCCAAGCACGTCCCAATAGGTTGAGTCATCTTGGATAGCTGGCACACCAAGGAAGCTCTACAGTAAAAACATCGCTCATCGGGCAATTTCTCCACTACTCAAAAATTGGGATAAGGGAATAGGGTTAAAGTGTTTTATTCTTGGTTAGCAAAGCGCTCTAGGCGTTCTTCTAAGTCATCCAGCCAAACCAGTATTTCGCTACCTTTGTGAACGTAGTCGAGGTAGCTGTCTTGGATTAGTTCGGCCACATGACCCGAACACCCGTTTACTTCTGCCGCGATTGCACGGTTACTGAAATAAAAAGCACTTGGTGTGTCCGTAAAATCCGTTTCGCCTGCCGCCTCGCGCATTTCCATAAGCGCTTTAGTGGTCATTCGACGCAATGCAATCAGTAAGTCGTCTTGAGTTGCTAACGCTAAATTTTGCTTACTCACCGTTCAAGCCGCCACGTAACTCAGCATCTTGTAATGACGAAACTCGTTCTGGAACGGTATTTCATCGTCAAAATCCATTGGTGGCTCGCTGTATTGCTGTTGAGATTGATCCCAACCGCCTTGTTGTTGCTGGCCACCAGCTCGGTTATTGCCAAGCATTTGCATCACGCCATTAAAGCCTTGAACTACTACCTCTGTGCTGTAACGGTCTTGGCCTTGCTTGTCTTTCCATTTGCGAGTCTGCAATTGACCCTCGATGTAAACTTGTGACCCTTTGCGTAGGAACTCCCCCGCTACTTCGGCCAACTTGCCGAACAACACCACTCGATGCCACTCGTTTTTTTCTCGGTTCTCCCCTGTCGCTTTATCGCGCCAAGTTTCGGATGTAGCGATCGTGATATTCGCTACTGCGCCGCCATTTGGCAGGTATCGGATTTCGGGATCTGACCCCAAGTTACCAACCAGAATGACCTTGTTAATGCCTCTTGAAGCCATTCGTTATTCTCCGGTATCTCTCTTTACCGCTTCGTCTCTGTTAGAAATCGCATCACCAAAGAACAAATAACCCACGTCTGTACTTGTGTAGACAGCTATCAGTTCTAGGTTTTGCACCCTTGGGTTCACTTCGCCATTCTCGATTTTTCGATAAGTGTCTGGTGATAACCCGATTAACCTGCTCATTTCGAGTATGGTTAAATCTGCATGCCGTCTCGCTCGCTTGATTCGCGCTGCACGTTGCTGTCTATACTCAAGCGATTGGATTCGAGCGGCCTGTTTAGTCTTTGCGTCTCGCATTTTCATAGAAGCTCTCCACTTCACTTGCTAGTCGTTCTTCCTCGGTTGTAGTCCCCTTAATCAATGCAACGCGATATTCATATAACCGATTCTTTGACCAATCGAGGCAGAGCTTTTGCCACTTGATAACGGCAACCGGATCGGAAAGGTCGTAACCAGTCCCAAAACAGCTACAGCACTCCCACTTGCTAAATAACGACTTGGTGTAACCTGTGCCATTGCAAGTCGGGCAGCGATCCGGTTTGTCGTCCAATGTCACATCGGCATCTTGTAACCGGTTCGCCAGAGCTTCGCGTTCGTCCGTAGGCTCTATGCCCTCGAATGTATCCAGGATTGATGGTGAGCTTTTGTCTCGCTCTCTTTGCCGTTGTTCCAGTTGAGATCGCTTAATTTCAGAAATTATTTCACCCATCAACAATTCCGAACAAGTAAATTTTTAATTCAGTATAAACCCGATTAAAAAACAATTCAAAAATCACCAACACAAAAACCGAAATGATGTATTTTTATATCAGAAAACAGGAAAACGGAATAATATAATGAATCAGAAAGTATCAGAGAACAGCAGAAAAAAAGTTCACAACCAAATCCAAGAAGACGTTAAGGAGTACATGACCAACACCTCTAACAGCGTCTTAGGCTTCGCTTTGGCCAATGCAATTAAGAGCGGTCAGAACAACCTAAATGAATTGTGTAAAATGTGGGAAATCCCAGTAGACAAGCTACTTAGCAAGTTAAACACTTCTCTTTTCAAAGTGGATGATGATGAAGTCCACCTCGCATAGACGGATACGTTTAGCTATCGGGATAAGAGTAATGGAAAGCTTCGGGGAAACTAGAAGCTTTTTTTATCCAATATCTAATCCGAATACTCAAAAATTTAATGTATATATAAAGTTACAAATCATAGATAAATAATTTCCCATTCGGAATAACAGAAAACACAAAATAGCAACAAAAATAAACAATACTAACCAAACAAAACAATAATACTGTCGCGTTACAAATATAGATGAAGGATTGAAAAAGCATCAATCGCGAAAGCTAGTTTGAATTGGTTCATCAAGAAACCTCGTCCGTTAGGTTCCGTAATCATTAAATAACGGTATAGTAAAAAACAGATGCCTTACGTGACCATGACTCCAGATCGTTTAGCATCTTATCGACGTCAAATAGTTGAGTTTAATACTGCCAACACTTAGGCTAATTAGAAATTAGTGGGCAAAAACTAGCCAAAATGATAGGAAGCTTAACCACTTAAGTTGTACGGGGAAGCATTTTTGTTTTTAACAGGATAAGATGAGTTAACAGCAATATATTGAATGCGCTAACCCATCTGCTGGAAGCGGCAACTTTCTTTTGAGGTTAGCATCAAGCAGAAAGGGAAAATGAACATGAATTATTGGATAAAAATCTTGCTCATATCCCGATTCATGTAGAGAAATGAATATTTTTCAAAGCGTTTCTTTATGAAAGGGGAATTATCTGATCACAATGGGACATAAGGACTTGGGAGTTTTCATACGCCTTAACCTGAAAGAGATAACCAACTCGTTTGGGCGTTTGCAAAATTAGCAAAAAGTCTGGAATACTCGGCACTGCAAGACTTGGAACAAAACGTTCCCTAATAACCTTGATTGTGTGAAGAATATAAAAAAAGGCTGGATTCGAAGAACCCAACCTTTAATTAATTAGGAGGTAATTATGTAATCACCAACCAAGCTCGAAGCAGCTAGAAAGCTTCACTTCGTGTATGCGGGTAAACGATGGCGGCCACCATCAAAAACCCTTGTGCGTTGTCTTTCACCATGAGCCTTATCAGGGGAACAAATGGTAAATTTAATTGAACTGATTATAGCGATAATCAATCTCGTCGCCGTTATAGTGCAAGCACTATTCGGTTAACCAACGCTGCTGCTCTAGAAGTACATTGTTGCTTCTAGAGCACACTTACAACTATCCAATAATTAATATTTCCTGTCAATTCGTGTTTTTGTCAAGAACTCACACAAATGCGGTCGCTATTCGTTGTAGCATGCCGTTGTCTATAGCTAGGATCATTAAGTCATCTAAACAACAAAAACTTGTTGTGTATGTGGGAAACTGTGTAAATCTTTGATTTTCCAGTTATCCACATACGCTATAAAGATCTATATTTAACTATATCAATCTATGGAAACTATAGAACTATAAGATCTATAGGAACCGTAACGTATTGATTTTAATGCGGTTTAACTCGCTTAAAGA
>NZ_JADDYG010000254.1:88902-133346 GCF_015163535.1 Vibrio sp. OPT46
TCTTTTTTTAGGTCTTTAAGTAACAAGATCTAGGTTTAATTGATCATTTATTAGGTGTTTGTGATCTTCTTATAGGCTTTAGTGCTACATAATCTAGGTGAAAGTGATCATATATCAGGTGATTGGATAACAGGTTTTAGGTGTTTCTGTTCTTAAATGACATATTTTAGGTGTGTGAGATGGTTGTATAGGAGTCTTGTCCGGTTTTTTCTACTTTCGAGTCAATGATCACGTCGAATTCCCTCCCATATACCTAAAATGTGTCACATAGCTCATTTCAACCTAGAAAATGTCATCTATCGAGCCCATGACCTAAAACTTGTTAGCTATCAGTAATCGTGTGTATCGGTTAGTTCTGAAAGGGTATCTATCTTTTCCATTAACGACTCTAATTCATGCATTCCATCATCATGCTTTTGTTGCTCTTTTTCTGAGTGTCGCTTTGACAAGCTAGCTTCAACTTTAAGAGCGTGGTCTTCTTTACCCACATAGCGGTACGCGATGGCAAGTGATTCTAGTTCAGACTCGGTGAGTCTGACTTGGTTTTGAAGCCTTTTCAATTCAAGTTGTCGAATTGTCTTAAGAGCATCGTGTTGATTTAGTTCATCAATTGAACCTAGTTTAACCCACCGGAAGAGAAACTTGATTCCAGTAATGGTTCTACCTTTCTTTACAACCTCAAAACCCTTATCACCTTGGCTGCTTTCTAAAAATAGAAGCTCTTTGCTAATCTGAGGGTGTTCAGAAAGTTCTTTAATGCTTTCCCTGATACAACGTTTCATAAATACGCTGTTGTTTTTGAAGGAACTTTTATCTTTTTTCAGCTTCCCTGATTCGTCCAAAAGCCCAAATATTCCTTTCAGTTCACTAAGCTTTTGCGCATGCATTTCAAAGCCCTTGTCTTTGAAGCGACTAAGCAGTTCGTACAAGCGCTTAGAATACTCCTTCTTTACCTCAAAGAAATTGCGAGTATTAATCAGAGCAAATCCTTGATTATATTCAATATACTCTGATTTGAGCATATCGTTAGGAACCATCGTAAGTATGCCGTGTTTATAAGCTATATGTTTAAAAAGAGGTCTATAGTCGAATTCAATATCACCTTTCGGGGTTTCCACCTTTATCCCGATTTTTCGACTAGCTAGGCGGTTCGCTACTGGACTTAAGTTGCTACCGATATGTTTAGACTCAACACCTAACCACTCTGATAATTGATGTGAAGTAAACTCATAGTGTGGTGTTTTCTGCTCCCAATCACTTGGTTTCATATGTGCAATCATCAACGCAAACATATCTGCTTCCCTAGCGGATAGATCTTGACGACTAAAGACCAGTTGATGGCCTTTTTTGATATGTTTCGGGAGGTTATCGCTTACCGCAGGGTAGAAATATTCTTCATCACTCATGCAAATGCACATCCATAAATAACAAGATTTAGGTAATTATGACACATTTTAGGTCACGCATGTATAGAAATACTCACATCAAGCAGTGATTACAGATACCTGACTTGTACTCGCCCGACTGCGTCACGATAGTATTCAACTAAGCCTTGAGACTCTTTCTCGGAAATGGTGTTCATGTACTCTGCTAACATGGTGGCTGTATCACGAACCTTGTTCACGCTAGCTTTCACGGCGCTTGCAGCCTTGTTGTGCCAGCTAGCAATCACAAACTTAAGGTATGACACGAACTTAGGCGCTAAAGGCTGTTGGTGCTTGTTGTACAGCTTGATAACACGACGAGCTCCACTAGCTGATAGGCGGCCTTGCTTAGCTGCTAGTTGAAGTTGTTTTACTTCGTCAGCGTCACGTTTGAAGATCTTCAAAAACCAAGAATCAGACGGGATACCGTTATTAATTTTATTTTTACTCTCTGTAGAGAGATCTTTTGTATTTATAGTGCCATTTTTGTTTTTGTCTGATTGCTCGCAAGCCTTGTCAGCACTGGCCTCAAGAGTTTTTTCCACAGAAGCCCCCCCTGAGTGCCGTTTTTGTCTATTAAAACGCTTTTGTGCAGCTTGTAGCGCGTATTTGTATGCGCCAGCGAACATTTCTTGGATGGCGTCTACGCATAGAGTGATGTGACGTAGATTCTGACCTGTTGCATTGTTTGGCTTCTGTTCTCGGACAATTAAGTTCAAGTCTTCTGCTGTTTTCAGTTGTTTTTTGAGAGTGTCAAAAGTGGTTGGACGACAACCATAGCGATCGCAGTTCTCGTTGTAGACCTGTACCAATCGAGTAGTTGATGCAAAGCAGGTATGGCCATGCTTAAGAATATGGCTTGAGATAGTTTCTAGTAGGCAAGCAAGTTTACGTTGTGCCGACGGTTTATTGGCTTTGATATTGGAGGCTTGGGTTCTGAATCCTGACTTCCAGTAGCAAGGATGCAGTAAAAGCGGTGTGTTTTGCATAAAATTTGCCACCGATCTCTTTGAACGTTATACTTACACCTGCTTTAGTGTGGTGTAATTTGTGTTAACATTCGCTGAGATTGATGCTCAATCTAAACTGTTAAACTAATTACTAACCATTTGAGGCATTAGTCGCCAACTAAATGTCTCGCCTGATTAGGCTTCGGTCTAATTCATTACGGCATAATGACTTTCCTTAAGCTCGTTTGTCGTGACGCTTTAAGTTAGCCGCTTAAAGCTCGATTTCAGTAAGAAAGCCCGCTCGCCAAAGCGGGCTTTTTTATTTTCTGTTGCCCGAAATCGAATCACTTTCTCTCTATCACGGTATCGCCATGATCTAATTACAGAAAAACTCCCCTATTATTGATCGTAAATGGTTGATCAAACAAGTCTCTGTATAAAAGCGATTCCGAACAAGGTGCGTTACCATCTGGCGCTAGAGTTTACCAAAAATTTTATCTATTTAAACTCCTTTTGGACGTGTTAATATTCCGAACACATCAAATTTTGTGGATAGCTCTGTGATGAAATTTACTCCTCCACCAAGTGCTGAACAGCAATTAGAAACTCAAGTTAACCAATTAAAACAACAATTTAAGCGCCGACAGTTCCCGAAAAAGAACGCCCCAGCGCTACCGTTGGATTTGTTAGTAACAATCTCAGGTTGCACCTTTGGTTTGCATAGCCAAAAAGACGGTAGACTCGTTCTAAAGGCCGATAAGGCGATTAACTTTGATAAGGGTGTCAATGTGTTGCGCTCAGTGTCGTATATTACTGGCGCGCGAGATAGCGTATCTATCGCTGGTTGGGACTGGCGACCAACGCACTTCAAGAAAGATAAACTCTATTTTCGTCCTGTCGCGCCTAGTGATTTATAAAATTCCGAATTGGCCACCAGTATTTTCGATTTTATTGAGTGTTTTTTGTACTTAATTACTAATCGCTGGTGGCGCTTTTTAATTGATCAACTTATTGGAATTTTCGTGCCGAAGATCCGAAGTTGACGAACTGCTGTTTAATTTGAGGCGCAACACTCACTTTTTGCTCTACTGGAACGTAGCTATTTGTCGGTAAAGTCGCCATTTTTCGGGAACCTAGCGACTCAAACATAGCTCGCACCACTTGATGATCTTCCTTGCTGGCCATGTTGGCGATCGCTTTGCGCTGCGCATCGGTCACATAGATAGGTAAAGAGTCCACAACATCAAGCAGCATCGAGGTTGCCTTAGCGTTTTGCTCTACCTTTTCACGCAACTCTGCGTTCACGCTTTCTAGGTACATAAGCTGGTTAGTAAGATCACCGACAAGCTCAACATTAGTCTGTTGAGTCATGTTCGCGTAGATATTACGCGCGGATTCCTCATCAAAACCTTGTTCCTGTAGCGATTCGAGGATCATTTGCTCGCTGTTCGCACTTTCCATCATCATGGCCGGATGGTCTAGGCTGATATAGTTCGGCTGCAATACGTAGTCCATACCGTGATATGAAATCGTGATCGATGCCTCGCGTGTATCTTGGCCACCAGTCGCCCAGCTCCAACCACCAGCACGGCTATTGTGCAAACCTAAAGCAATACGGCCTGTGTCGGTATCTAAAAACTCTTGAGTGTGTTCAACAATACCGTCATCTGAACAGGTGATAGAGATTGTGCGGTTAGATGGCACGTTTTCTACCACAACCGGACGACCATTAATCATGATCACCTCAGTCTCACCGATTGAGAGCTTATTCGCTCGCTGGCGGGATTGATGGCCATAGTAACCATACGCTTCACCGAGTCGTAATAGCTCTTGAGTTCGTGGGCTGTTGAGCATCGCTTGAACGGCTTTGATGATGTAATTGCGCTTGTTGGCGCTAAGCTTGCGACCGTCATTGAATAGGCTGAAACGGTCGGATACTTGTTTAAGTGCTTTTGCTGTCACTTTCTTTTCTCCATTAATGGCTTTGGATTTCGGTTAGTAGGTCGAGAACTACGTCTCTAACGAATCGTTCCGCTTCGCTTTGGTCAGTCATGCCAATGGATTCCATCATTTTGTCGTTTTTAGAGACTTGAGCGGCCAGCTCGGAAATGACTTCCTTGGCCAGCTCGGAATCGAGGCCAATAACAGACGTGTAAAGGTGATTTTTGAGTTTTTCGGATTTGCCGATTGGGGATTGCTCGATAAGGTCAAGCACGGTGGCCAGCATGGTTGCGTAGTTCGCTTGAGATTCCATTGCATCGGCTTTCTCTTGCTCAATAGCGGTATTGAGAGAGTTAAAGCGGATCTCGAATGGCATATCGTTATCGTTCCACACCTTGCCGTCTCGGTAGATGGTGTGAATATCGATAGCGCGCTTAACGAACGCCACCACGGCTGCGCGGATTTGGTTGGCGCGTAGTGCAGATTGAATCGATGTGCGGAAGAAGCCGCCCTCGCCTAGTCCACCAGAAAGAAGATCACCAAACCCAAGCATGGATGGGTCTACGCCAAGCGTTCCGGCTAAGCGTTTAAGGTGAAACATAATGTCTTCGATGTGGGAGATATTCGGGTCAGTGGTAAAGGTATCGATCTGCAAGCCACCTTTAGCGCCGCCCATAAAGGGCAATAGCGTGTTGATGACGGTTGGAATGAAACCTAGCTTGCGGGAACGGTCTACCACCTCTTGACGGTCTTGCTTCATCTGGTCAGCGACCATGTTGATGTATTCCGCAGCTCCGGCCGCATCTAAGCCGTCAGTGTTTACCGCTACCATGCGATCGATAAGTGAAGCATTCACACGACTTGCGCCGAGCGCTGCAATGGACTGGCGAAGCATCGACCAAGCCTCAAAACAGGTAAGAAGAATGGATGTGCCGTAGTTCTGCGTCTCGATTGGCATGCGTGAATACGCATCGTCATAAAGTGAGTAGCGCTGGCCAGTGTAGTTAACTGGCGGTATATCCATATCTGGCCGCCAGATTGGCATTTTTAGTGGGATAAGCGCCCAAGGTTCGGCAAGGCGTACCTGTTCGCCGTTCGCTCGGGTTTGTAGATATTCCGCAGTAAATCCCGCTAGCTCGCCCGAACGTTCGTACTCACGAATTTGGTTTGGCAACGTGTAGTAGTTGGCCTCAAAGTGAGTAATACCCACGCCATCTTTCGTGTATGGGCGAACATAGTTAACCCCATAAACCAGCGTTGAATACGTCCAGTTCATTAGGTTTTCGTTGATTGGAGTTAGCAGCTCTCGGTTAAGACGGCCTACGTACTCGGCGTACTTCTCATCGGTTGGATGAAGATACACAGCCATGCCATTGTCGTTTGATACCGAAAGAGCGTGACCAAGGTGCAGATTGAGCGCGGCATCAATCGTGCTGTCCTCGGCCATTTCCTTGAGTATCGGATATAGCATGAAGCGATCTTTCGGCAGCTTGTGCAGAAAAAAGCGGTCTGAGCTTTTTCGACCGTCATTGGTCAGAGCGCCGTTGCTTTCATCTAATTGGTGTTCGCGATCGTGGAATGGCGATCCCGTGTATCCAGCGCCAGATTCAAAACTTATCCCACTCTCTTTATCGTCATTCTCGTTAAAGAAAGGGAACGCTTGTTTTAAAGCTGCCGCTAGCCCAATTGATGCCTTATTTTGCGACATGTGCGACCTCGGTAATTTGAGGCGCTTTTTACAGGGATGGGGATGATCTTGGATGATAGCGCATCGCGTCAATGTGACCAATACGCTAATAAATCATTGATTTTCTATGCGTTAATTTTTTTTAGTCAAAGTTCAATTGCTTGCCTTTGAATCTTGGTTACTCACCAAAAACACTAATTTTTATTCTTGATGATAATGGTCGTGTTCGGAATAATTCTTTTGTCCCTAAAAATCTACTTCCTTAGATATTTTAGATTATTCATTAACTTAAATTGATATTGATAGTGGCGTTTTTTTGGGATGGGGAATAGGAAAGGAAAAAGTCGGGCGAAAGCTCGACTTTTTTTTTGGCTTTTATCCAAAGAATAAAAGGCACGTTCAATGAACACTGATTTAACCCGCAGTATTGAACAGGCGACAACAATCGATGAACTGGTACGCCAGTTTGAAGCCTTGCTCGCTGTCGATATTAGCGACACTCCAAAAGGCCACCAGCGCCTTAAGGCTAACCAACTAGCCAAAGATATTCTCGCCAAGTACAACGGCGACTACTCCAACGTTTCACCCGAAGATAAAGCAGCTCTGCGCGACTACACAGGTTTTGGCGGCATCGGTGGCTCCACCAACGAATACTACACGCCTAAATGGCTGGCGAGCGCGACTTGGGATGCAGTTCGTTCCTATGGCTTTACTGGCGGTAGCGTACTTGAACCAAGTTCGGGCGTGGGCGTATTTAGCGAAACCAAACCTAAAGGCACCCTGACTACATCCGTAGAAATGGATCAGACCTCAGCGGCCATCAACCAAATTCTTCACCCCGAAGACCATGTAATCCAATCGGCATTCGAAGCGGTAGCAACTAATCCTGGCATTGGCGACTTTGACCTAGTAATCGGCAACCCGCCTTATGGTGTTCGAGACGCTAGCGCGATGAAAGACAAAGCGTACAAAGACATTAAGTACGCTGATCAGTATTTCGTTTCTCGTTCTATCGATAAGGCGAAAGCTGGTGGCTTGATTGCCCTAGTGCTGCCAACTCGTATTTGTGATGCGAAAAACCTTGAGAAGTGGCGTACACAACTCGCGCTTAAAGCGGAGTTTTTGGGCGCGCACCGACTACCAACGGGCACGTTCTCTGATACGGGCGTAGTGACTGACCTTGTTATCTGGCGAAAACACAGCGACCAAGCGAAAGCACTGATTGATAGCGCCGACCGCGACACGCTGATTGAATCTAACGTACTTTGGGACACTTGGCTCAAAGGTAAGTGGTTCGAGCGCGAGGGTAAGAAATTCATCAACGGCGAACAGACTGTTGAGGGCGTAGGTAAGTTTGCGCGCAAAGTCGTGAAGCGTGGCAACCGTTCTAACGATGATATTAAAGAGTCGTTAATGCGCCGCTTTGACAGTCGCATTGATTGGATGTTACTCGATGAAGCGGTTAGCGAGCCAGTGAGCGCGAAATACTCCGATGGAGACACGATTTTCCGCAATGGCCAGCAGTACGAAATGATTGATGGCGAATGGGAGCTATCTGAAAGCAATGCGAAAACAGGCGTTATCAGTAAGGCGACCTATGGCGTAGATAACACCGATGAGATCGGTTCTATCACCTACTCTACTGAATCGATGCTTAAGCTATCGGCCAGCCAAGCGCTCAAGCTTTTCGAAGATTACGGTTACCTGTGTCATGACGACTTTAAAGCCCTAATGCGCGAGATTGCCAAGCTGCCAAAAGCAAGCCAAGAACACGCTTACAAAGGCATTCTACTTGGCATGAAAGTTCAAACGCTTGCAACGTTGGTTGCTGGTAGCCGAACGACATCCAATAGCGACTTGGCCAACATAGCAATGGGCGCGGAGGACTTCCAGACCGAACAATATCGCGTGAAGTTAAGCGGCGAAGTGTTAGAGCTGAACGCGTTAATGGGCGGTTCTAAGGTATCGAAGAAAGCGCTAAGCAACTTAAGCGAGAAGTACGTCTCTGCATGGAATTACTACCACTCATCGATCGATTCTAAGGGCAAACTGTCTGACCTACTCAAAGGCGACCTTAAGCGTGAGCTGACCGTTCAATACAGTTCGTCTCGCATTTGTGACGTGTTCCATCTATGTGACCGTGAACTAGGCATAACCACACTGACACTGAATGACGTTCGCACGTATTACACCGCAAGCGGTATCGATGCGATGAGCGATGAGCAGTTGCTTGATTACCTAGCGAACATGGATGAGGTAGCGGTAAACCCTGACGGCACGGTGACGGCATTCCATAAAGCGACGACTGGCCTAGTCGGTAAGCGCATGGATCAGCTGACCACACAATTAGTATCGACCACCAGCGATACCGTGAAAGCTAACATCATGCGCCAAATTAAAGCCATCGAATCTAAGCGAAACAAGATCTCGATTGCCGATGTGAAGATGAAGCTTACCGATAAGTGGATTCCTAAAAACATCATGCTTGAGTTCCTGCATGACCGTGGCTACACGGAATTTATCTTGGGCGACTTTACCGAGGATAAGGACGGCTTTGAGGATTTCGTACAAAGCGAATCCGGCCAATACCTTACTGGCTACCGTTGGCGTGATGGCGAATGGATTGATGGCCTAACTCGTAATGGCGTGAAAGGTAAAGCAGCGAACAGCGATGAGCGATTTGAGCGTCAAATTGAATCGTACATCAACTATGGTGCGGTTCGTGGCGGTAGTAAGAACGAAGATAAATCACTTATCCGTGAACAAATGCGCCGCCTCGATGATGAGTTTTCTACATGGATTGCATCATCTGACCATTCAGAATACTTGGAACAGGTTTACAACAATACGTTTAACGGTTGGATTAAGCCGGAGTTTGATGACTCACCACTAACGCTAAATGGCGTATCTGGTGCGATTGAGTTCCTACCTTACCAAAACTCAACGATTCGCCGTCACAGTGCAGACGGTAACGGCATTATTGCCTTTGGTACTGGCTTGGGTAAAACGCTCACTGGCCTTGGCCTCGTGCAGCACAACCTAGAAACCAAACGCGCCAACCGTGTGGCCATCGTTGTTCCTAAATCCGTGTTAGAGAACTGGTTCTATGAGTCCGACCTGTTCTTTGGTGAAAGCAATCTATCTGACAAGGTATTTATCGGCCTTGAAGTTCACAAAGACGATGACGGAAAAATCATTCGGGAACCGGTATTAGATGAAACGGGCGAACCGAAGTTAGACAAGAAAGGCGATCCTATCTTGCGCGCCAAACTGACCGTAGACACAAACGGCAAGCGCGTAGCAGAACAGCTCCACCAGCTTACACAGTCAACCGCTCGCATCGTGGTAATGACAAAAGACGTGTACAACCGCATTCCATTGAAGCCGGACACGATTTCGGCCAACGTGCTTGAAATGCGCGATGCTGGTTTGATTGCTGGTTCAAGCAAGCTAGTTAAGGAAGCGGAAAGCCACACAGATCAAGCGAAGAACGCGCGCTTTGAAGCGAAATATGCTGACGATGGTACGGCCAAAAACGAAGAACTACCGTACTTTGAGGACTTGCTATTCGATTCGGTGATGGTCGATGAGGCGCATGATTTCCGCAACTCGTACAAGGGCGGCTCATACCGAAACAATCTGGCATTCTTGCCTAGCCAAGCGCAAGCCGATCGCGCTATCGATATGCAGCTTAAGAACAACGTCATTAAGGCTCGCAATGACGGTCGAGGCGTTTACTTCCTAACAGCTACGCCAACCGTAAACAGCCCTGTTGATATGTTCAATATGCTGTCCCACATCATTCCGGCAGACACGTTTGCCAAGATGGGGATCTTTGACAGCGACGACTTTATCCGCATGTTTGGTAAGACTGGCGAAGCGCTGGTTACTAAGATTTCGGGCGAAGTTGAACAGCGTGAAGCCCTACTCGGATTCCAAAACCTAGACGCACTTCGAAACATCGTTAACCGCTACATGACGATCGAGGATGCTAAATCCGTTGGTGCCAACGTTCACATTCCTGACCTGATTAGCCAGCAAAGCGTTGTCCAAATGAATAGCGAACAGGAAGCGCTATATGAGGAACTACGCCAGCGTGCTGACGCAATCAGTAATCCAGACAAAGACGAAAACCAAGAGATTGTCGAGCAATACCCTAACGACACGGTTTTCGGCCTAATCCGTAAAATGGACAAGGTAAGTACAGACCTTGATTTGTACTATGAGCGTGTTACCTACCGATTCGCCAAGGACAACAAAAAAGAGGTTGAGGCGGCAGTAGCTAAGCTACCAAATACCGTCACGGTCGCTTTTGAGGATGTGGCACCAGACGGCACGGTTAAGCTAAGCAAAATCCAAGTTAAGGTTGATAAGAGCGTTAAGGTCGAGGGCGATCACTGCGTGGTTCAGCTCCACCAGCAACTTGATGACCGATTCACAAACATTTGTGACAAGGCCAAGTTGAAATTTACGCACCCTGTCTCCCCTAAGTACGCCAAGTTCCTTGAGAACGCGCGCGAGATTTATCTGGCTGGCGGTAAGCAGCTTGTCTTCACCGAAGAAAAAACACAGCACAAGAAAGTCGCGCGAATCATTGCGGATTTTGTTGGTTGTAAGCTGTCTGAAATCGGTATTTTGAACAGCGATACCGTTGCGGGTAAGAAAGGCTCTAAAGCGACTGAGGACGATGAGGAAGCGGGTTTGGAAGCAATGGCCAATGCTTACAACACCTCGAAATACAAATTCATGATCCTCAATAAAAAAGGCGAAGTCGGCATCAACTTGCATCATGGCACAACCGATATTCACCACTTAACGCTACCTTGGACTCCAATGAGTATCACACAGCGTAATGGCCGTGGCGCGCGTGTTGGCTCTAAACAAAACAGCGTGAACGTTCACTACTACACGTCGAAAGGCTCATTCGATGATTTCCGCTTGGCCACAATCCAACGCAAAGCCACTTGGATTGAGACAATGTTCAAAGGTGATGAAAAGTACATTGCGAACGCCGATGCAGACGCAGCCGACGAAACTGCAATCATGCTGGCAGCAAATCCAGAAGAAGCGAAAGCCCGTATCGAAGCGGCTAAGCGTCAAGCTGAGCGCAAGCGCAAATTAGAGGAACGCCGACTAGCAAGTATTAACGTCAGCAAGTACATCAAAGCCACCCAAATGCTTGCTTTGGATGTGAGTGCGGTTGAGGGCGAGCTGGCCGAACTACGCGAGAAGTTAGAGCCACTACGCAAAGAGGTGGAAGAAGATCGCCTACGTGCAGAGGGCGAGAAGCGCGGAAGTTGGCAGCACAAAAACTACCAACGCACCAAAGGCAGACTGTTTGCGCTAGAAAGCCAAATCAAAACCTATGAGGCAGCGATCAAAAACCGCGACAAAGCGAGCGATACCATCAAGAAATTGAAACCAGCAATGGAGCTGGCCATCAATGACGGTGTGTTAAAGGATTACCCTGACTTCCTAACTCATCCAGAGTTGTACATTGTTCGCAACGGTGTGATTGTGCGTAATGGCTACACCTACAAAGCCGAAGTTAAGAGCCGTTCTTGGAGCGCCGAGTACGATTCAAAAGCAACAATCATGATCACCAACTTCGACCGTAAATCTGGCACGGTGGACGGCTTTATTACTGAAATGGACGGCGAACCAGCGTCACGCAACTATGTCGATCTACCTGTTGAGCGCATTATTGAAATTGCGCCAGTGAATCAGGATAGAGCTGCGCTAGAAGCAAAAGCGCTCCAAGGTGTACCACTAAGTGAAGTCGCTCATACGTTTGACCGTGAGACGTTCTTTGAACTGGTCGCAGAAAAGAAAATGAAAGCCTACGGTAACAGCCGCCGTTGTTTGGTGCGCAATGCTGACGGCTCATTCTCTACGCCGTGGGGGTTGGATGTTGAACCAGACCAAACGCTGATTTATCCAGATGCGAGCGATAAAGCGATCGTGAAAGCCCTACTCGACCAAGTAACCAAGCAATTGGAAGATAAAGGTCGCGTGATGTTGGAACACGACATTCTAAGTTTCTTTATCGGTAGCGATTGGGACAAACAGGCGATGGAAAACGGCAACCAAGTGAGCGAACAGGAAGTTGTTGAACTGGTGACACTTGAGATCAAAGCATTCGAGGAAAAATACCCTGAGCTTTATCAAGAAGCGCTACTGAAAGCAGAGACGACTTACAAAACGTCTATCACTTTCCTTAAAGAGCTAGATAACCATCTAAGCAATTTGAAATGGACAGGTTACACCAACACACACGAAGCGCGCCGCCTATCGGCTCGTGAGTTCACTCGTTACACCGATATTCTGACCGAACGCTCTAGCGAATACCGCACAGAGCTGGAAGATAAGCTATTCGCTGACTTCACTAAGCTGGTGGCTAACGACCCTGACCGTGCGAAACGTCTATCACAGATCGCGTACTGGATGACGCAATACAAACCAACGACCGATACTCACCTACTGAAAAAGGTCGATGCGATTTACGGCGAAAACTCACAAGAAACCATGCTTAAGGTATGTGCTGACCTACACGCTATTGGCGAACGTGAGTTCCTATCCGGTGATGGCCTAATCTTCTCGGATGACTGGTCATTGAATCGCATGAAAGGTGCGTATGGTTCGCTATTCACTTATCGCAGCGCACAGCGTGAGGAATTTATCGAGAAGTACCTAAATGCGGATAAGCCGGAAAAGGCCGAGGTTAAAGTGACCGAAACGCAGAAAGTGAAAATCGATAATATCTCTGCCATTAACGTAGAGAGCATCGAGAAGTTTAGCGAACTAATGTCAGGCATTGGCATCGACGTTAAAATGGTGACTTCACCAATTAGCTGGAAGCCTAAGCGCGGTCGCAACCGAAAAGAGATTGTTGTAGAGCCATACGAGCGCATTGGTTTGATGGACAACAATGGCCTTAAAGGTTCGCTTAAAGTGATGTTCGCTGGTGACAAGGAAGCTAAGGCCGAGTACGGCGCTGACTTCGCATCAAACGCAAGCAGTGAATTTAATGGCGGCTGGTGGTTTATCTCTGCGAAAGCGGATTTGGAATTGCTAGCGAAATCGCTATTAACCATTCATAACACAATGGCCGAAGCTGCCTAACTCAAATTTTCGCATGCGAAAACTTTTTGGAGACAACAATGATTACTCAAGTGAAATTGCCTACCGTTGAAGATCTACAGCCCTTACTCGATGAGGCGCTAGAAACAGCGCAAAGCAAAGAAGCATTTATCCAAGCTCAAGTAGATGGCATTTACAAAACACTTAAAGCCAATCCGCTCATGTACCGTCACTATGGCGCTTATTGGTGGGCGGTTAAATCGCTCATGGCCAAGCATGGTTATGACCTTGGCAGCGATTCAGAAGTGAGCACAGAGCAACACTTCAATTTCGAAGACCCTGCGATTTTGTTGTGTGCTGCGTGGGCGTACCAGCAAGAGCAAGTTGATAAAGGCTACTGGCAAGCAAACCTACATACCTACTACGTCGATGATGAAGAATTTGAATATTCTATCGAGGACGTGAATCTCGAAGCGTGGAGTGTTAACAGCAAATCGATGCGTTAAGTTTTCGCATGCGAAAACTTTTGAGATAGAAAAAATAAACCCCGCCACTGAACAAATGGCGGGGATTGCACGTTGAACAGATAAGCTTTGATGCAATCAATCCTACCCCTAATAGTTTTGTTGCCGCCTATCTGTAATTTAATTTATATGAAATAATTTTCACATTCAACAGGTTTTTCAATATTTTTTATTAAAAACAATGAATTATGCAACTAGGTGCTTTTTCCTTCTTATGCCTGTTGACGCTGCTCTTTGTAACCTAGTTAAGTAATAGAATTGTCAAAAAGTTTTCGCATGCGAAAACACATGGAATAAATCTCACAATTTATCTAATGTTCTCGCATGCGAAAACTTGTGCAATCGGTTCTGTTTGTTACTTTTTTTTCTTGTGCTGTTGCTACTGGCAACGTATAGTGTGTGCCTGTTGCCAGTGACAACAATCGAGAGGCATTGATATGGCATCCAAGGAACGATGCGAAAGATTAAATCAATTAGTCCAAAAGGCAGGAAGTACCAGAAAAGCCAAGCAGCTCATTGATGGCGTTAAGGGTGTAAGCCCTTGCCACACTGCTATTTACAAAGCAATGCACGGCGGCGGTACAACTGATTACGTAGTTCAGTGCTATATCGAGGATCTTGAGGTAGCACTGAGCAAACCAAAACAGCAAACAAATTCCACCAGCAAAGGAAATTAATTAATGAGCATTATCATGGCGATTGCCAACCAAAAAGGCGGCGTTGGTAAAACAACTTGTACTTACAACTTTGGCATTAGCATCGCTAGCCAAGGCAACAAATGTCTATTCCTGGACTTTGACCCACAAAACAACTTAGGCGGTTCAATCGCACCGGAAATGGTCGAGAATCCAGAGTACACATCTGCGAGCTGCCTACACAACGCTTACAACCTTTTCGAAAATCCAGTAAAGGCTAAACCTTTCGAAGTCAGCGAAAACGTACACGTTATTGGCGGCGATAAGCGCATGGGCAACATTACTCAATCACAAATCTTAAACGTGGCTGAGTCTATCGACCTTATCAAAGACGACTACGACTATATCTTTATCGACTGTCCACCAGCGGCGAACGCGCTACAGCATGCAGCGCTACTTGTGGCCAGCAAGCTACTTATCATTAGCCAAGCACAAAAAATGTCGATCAAAGGCGTTAATGAGCTGGTTAAGACCTCGCGCCAAATCCGTCGAATGAACCCTGACTTGGAAGTGTTAGGCATTGTCCTAAACCTTATTGAAGCCAACATTACAAACGACCAGCGCGAACAGGAAGCGGAACTTCGTAAAGAGTACGGCAACCTAGTTTTTGAAAACAAACTGATTAAAACAACGCGCGTAAGTGAAGCTCTAAACCAAGGCAAAGCACTGATTGAAACCAACCCTAAAGCGGCTGATAAATTCGGCTTTACAGCGGTTTGTGATGAGCTTTGCAAGCGCATGGTAGAGGTGACAGCATGACCAAAAGCTTAAGAGATCGAATCAAGCTTAGCGACCTAGATAATCTCTTGGATGAATCAGCGGTAGAAATCCGCGATGCAGCGAAAGTGCTGGCTATCCCTAAAGACTCTTTGTATTCAGTTGAGCAAGTTCGTGAAGAATTTAACGATGAATCACTACTTGAGTTATGCGAAAGCCTAGAAGAAAACGGCCAAATTCAACCTGTCGTTGTTTACCCGTTCGATGGCAAGGGATACAAAATCCAAGAGGGTGAACGACGTTGGCGCGCCGCTATGTTGAGCGACAAGCTGACTCACGTTGAATGTATTGTCCGTGAAAAGGGCGATATTTTTGGCCAGCTTATTGAAAACATCCAACGTGAAGATTTAACGGCAATCGAGTTGGGTAAGGCGTTTGACCAAGCTAAGAAAAAGCACAATCTTGATAACCGTGGCTTAGCTAAGCGCCTTGGCAAATCAGACGGCTACATTTCGAAATACCTAAATGTGCTTAAAGCCCCTGACTTTGTTTTGGAAGCATTCAAAAAAGGGATTATTGGTGATGTTGAGTCCATCAACGAACTACGCAAAGCCAGCATCGATAACTCTGAGCGCGTTCGTGAAGCACTGGAAAGCGGCGAGAAGCTAACGCGCCAAGATTGTGTAAAACTGCGTACTGGCGAGCTAGATAGCGAGGTGGAAGTTACCCCTAAACCTAGCGAACTCGAGAAAGCAGAAAAGACCGATAAGACACCAGTAAGCAAAAAGCCTACAGCAAACCAAAAGCCTACCAGTATTTGTGTCATGGTTAATGGTCGTCATGGTTTGGTGTTCGCATCTGGTAAGCATAGCGACAAGCTAACGGTACTGTTTGATGATGGCGAACTTGAGCAAGTGCCAGTTGGGGAAGCTCAATTAGTCGGTTATCGCGTGTAAAGTTCTCGCATGCGAAAACTTTTTTAGAGCGGGTGGCTAATTAGCTGCCCGTTTTTCGTTAGAACGTAATACCCGCCGTCACGGTAGACACCAACCACATAGTGATCGAGTGGCACGTCTTGCCAGCCAAATAGCCCTAGTTCGTCATCGCAATAAGCGACGATATTCACCAGCTTTACCTTTTGGACATGCAGCAGATAGATATTATCTAGCGCCCCTTTAAATGGTCTGTAGATATACTCGCCATCTTTCCTTAAAGCGGGGATCTCATTCCCTGCGACTGAATGTCCATCGGCAACGCCGTCTTCGTTTATGTCGATTAGCCCGTAGTGATAACGATGCCTGATAGTAAACATCCCCTACCCCCAAATGCAAAAACGCCAGATTTGACAATTAAATCTGGCGTTTTTGTGTGTCTATAAAGGTTGTATAGGCAGTATATGCCAAGAACTATTTTATAGCATGCCTCGAAGCGTTTGCAAGTTCGTCCAGTTGCACACTGGACTCGAACATAAAGCCTGTTTGTACCCCCTCGTTTTCCAGCTCTTGATTTACACGCCCAAGAATATCAATAAGCGATGCACCACCACCGCCAAACATATCCCCGAGCGCTTGGCCTTGGTGAAGCAATTCACTATTGATTGCCTCGGCCATTGCCTTAAATGCCAGTGTCATGCGTTTTGCGCTTCGGTTGTTAGCAGCAATGAATCTCGCCAGCGCTTCGGCCTCGGGATCGTTGTCGCCAAACAAACCGGACTGAGCCAATAGCTCATCGATGTGCTGACCGGAATCTTTGGCCTGTCTTACTAGCTCGGTTGCTTGCACCAGTGAGTCAAGTGCTGACTTAGCGAGGTCAGGTTGTGAGGCGTTAATTTCCACGGCTTCTGCCAGCGTTCCAGACGTGTTTTTATGCACCTCCCCGCTAAGGTATTGCATCTCAACAAACGCGCTTGCTGCGCCGTTTAGCGCGCTCGAAATGTTGCGAATTTCGGGATCGGCTTCCTCGGCTACCAGCTTCACCAACTTCTCGTTTTTGTACGCCTTGGCAAACACGGCATTTTGCATGCGCTCAATCAGTTGCTTGGTTGGTCGGCCATCTTCGGTAAGTAGTCCGGCGGTTGAGTTATCCCCAATTTCAGTTAAGAAACTGTTTATAAATCCTTGGTTAGACTTGGCCAAAAGGTTGCCTGTTTCGCTCGGTTGGAAAAGGGCAATCATGCGGTCATCGATGCGCTCTGCGTCAACCCAAGCCGTCTCGGCGGCGCTCATTTGTTGCAAGTCAGAGAGGTTGGAGTCTCGGGTAAACTTAGCACGGTTAACTTTGGTGACACGTTCTCGAACCAACACTGGCTCGCGCATGCTCTCAACTTTCTCTGGTGATAGGTCGAAGCGCTCCGCATTGTCGATTAGGAACTGGCGGTACTTATCAGCCTTGCCCTCTCGATACGCCTTGATGATAGCGATGGTTCGACCGTTCCCCGACTCCACCACATTGTCCGAGCCAACAATCGGTGCGCCGTGGCTAGATAGTCCAGAATCGGTCAATTGTTGTGGGCGCAAATCGTTGGCTATTTTTGAGATCTGCAATTTTGAGGACACGCGAGTACGGTCGCGCGGTTGCAGCTCTTGTGGGAAATTCGGATTGATTCTACCGTCCAAATCGTTCGATGGAATAAGGTCGCTGGCTTCCACGACTTTAAAGCCTGTTTCTACTTCGTCGCCTTTTGCTGTCACAACGTAGCTGGTTCGACCTAGCTTGGGTTTTGGATTGTCTGTTGCGTACAGTTGAACAATCTCGGCTAGGTCATTGATGTTTTTCGCCTCTTTGATTTCGACGTTAATTGATGTGAGTTGATTCAATTTGACCGCTCCGGTTGGGAGTGGCGAGTTCTCGCATGCGAAAACTTTTGGGACAGGGAAAAGGATTAATGGCTCTTAAGCAATGCGAAAAGCGCCTTGGAGTAGTTATGACGCTCACTGGCTGCCAGTGCAAGGTTTAGAGATTGCTTGTAGTAATAGTCTGCTCGGATTTTAGTGAAAACATTCATTTTTTTTCTCAAGTTCTCTGAAAAGTTTTCGCATGCGAAAAGTATATAGAATGTCATGTTTTAAAGTTCTCGCATGCGAAAACTTAAGCGGCCAGTTTGTCAGGATTGTGCTCGAACCATTCAATCGCTTTTTGCTTGATGCTATCTAGCTCCAAGCCCTCTGAGTGAACGTCTCGCATTACATCAAGAAACAACGATGGCTTGGCTGTATTAAACTCCCCTGCAAGGAATCTCGCAACCAGTTCGCTTTGTTCAACTGGACGTTCGCCATTGTCGCGCTCATTCTGCTCAATGTGCTTAGTGATGGTCTTGATAGCCTTGCTACGGTCAGCGCGCGACCAGCTACCAAAACCACCATTTTTCTTGGCTGAACCCGCATCGTTTTTCCAGTAGTCCAAACCTCGCGCAATATGCCCTTTGTAGCCAAACTGGAAGTTTTCGCCATCCTTGTACACAACGTAGTTATCGCCCTTTTCAACCATTTGGTAGTTAGGGAAAAACGCCATTTCGTATTCGTACCAGTTAGGCAGAAGTAGCACTTCATTGAGCTTTTCAATCTTATCGGAGCGGCCTAACTTGGAAAATTCTTCTACCGATATTGGCTCATCCGAACTTGATACCGGCTCCTGCTCAACCTTTTGGTTAGCGCCAGTCAGTTTATTAAGAATTTCCACCAGCTCACGGTTCTTTTTGATGCGTTCACCAATCGATAGCTGGCCACTCTTAAGCTCTTTCAACAAACCCGCAGCATCGCGGTTGAGCGTCATTTTTTCTCTTAAGCTTAACACTTGATTGTCTCCGGTTTAGGCCGCCGAAGTGGCGGCCTTGGTTGTGATTAAATTTGCGCTTGGATCATGCTTGTGATGTTGCTTAGAGCGGCATCCATCAACGCTTCGTTCTCTGCTATTTGGTCGTTAGCTTCGAAGTGGGCGTAAGCCTGTTCTAGTGCGGTTTGGAACTCATCAACCAATTCCGGCGTAGGTTCACCAGTGAAATCTCGGATTTCCTTTAGTTTCTCTACATGTTCCATTTCTTCGTTATTGCCCTCTGTTTCAGATTGAGGCGCTTCACTACTTAGATTGAACGCTTTCACTAATAGCGCTTCCATTTCCGCTGTATCGTCAAATTCACCGATCAAGTCGTTGCCTTGGTATAGCGCGAACTTGTACTCGCCATCTTTAGCGATCGGATAAATGTCAGCGTGGCTTTCATTTAACCATGAACGGGCGATTAGCGGAGCGTACACGTTCGCTGGCACTGAGCCATTTACTGAGTGGATACCTGCCGCAACACTTGGTTGTACCAATGTGCCTTTTTCGTTGTAGTAGGTATCCGAAGATTGCCAGTCCTTAATCGTCTCAAGTTGAGCTTTCGCTTTTTCGCTTAAGTCGGTCGCTAGAATGTCGAATAGAACGTCTAGGCTGTAAGTTAGTCCATCCTCATCTTTCGCATTAATCGACTTCACTCGGCCTGTTGGGAAAGTCACTTCCTGCTTACCAAGTTTTAGCTCTAGGTTGGTAAAGGCTTCTAGCTGCTCAAGCGCTTTCGCTTCTTCTTCATCTAGGCTTTCACGGAATGAGGTAACGTCTAATGCGTCATCCTCTGCCTGTTCGCCTTGCTGGTGCATTTCAGTTAGAGACGCGAGCTCTACCACTTTGCGCTCTTTACCAAAATCAAAGTCCACGGTTAGGTGGCCACCAAAGAAATTGCGATCGTGGTAATCGGTCATCGTGTCGCTGTTGTTGTAGTCGTATTGGCCTACATAAGCGTTAACGAACTCGATCAGCTGATCTACTGCTTCGGTATAACGGCTCATACCGTGTGGCGCTGGCGAGTTAGGGTTATCAATCTCGAACTGTAGGTAAGCTGGATTGCAGAGCATGACGTTTCTTGGCAAGTCAGTCAGCGTTAGGTCTAGTGTGCCGTAGCGAGGCTTGCGTACTGAGATTTTAACGTCATTACTGATCTTGCCAGCTTTCTTAAGCTGAGCGATAAAGGCGCGGGTTCGCTTAGCGATTTCACCCGTATCTCGAATGCCCTCGCTCTTATAGATTGAGCCAAATGAATATTGAGTTGGGTCTAGTGCGAGAAGTTGTTTTTCTTCCTCGGATGCACCCTTGCTCACTTCATCTGCTGTGTCAGATTCTACGGCGTTCTTAGCACCCAATAGCTCAAGCAGTTTGTTAGCACCGTCAACCGTTAGGTAGCTGCGAGAATTGGTGTTAGCGATAAAGCGTAGCTCTTTACCCTTGTTCGACTTCGCAGAGAAGAAACTGTAGCCAAATGTATTTTCCATTTGGTTCTCTTGTTCTTCGGTTAGCGCAATATCGTTAATCTTGCCGTCAGCGTCCACCTTAGCCAGTAGCTTGTCGGCGTTCTCGCGTAGTGTTGGGCGCGAGTGAAGCGAACCCGAGCCGTTAATGGCTAACGTTGAATACAATGATTCAAAGCCGTTGATTGTGGTGAACATGGCCGGACTGACAGGCTCTAGTGGTGCGCTGTATTCCGTCTCTGCAATTTGCTCAAGCGTTTTGCCGTCCTTAAGCATGTTAAAGATTGCAATAGTGCTTTCTTTCACTGCTTGGTCGTTTAGTTGAGTCGCTTTTTGCTGCGCTGCTGCGCTCTCTAGGCCAGTTTCTAGCACCTTGCCTGTGTACGTATCGATAACGCTAAAATCAGATTGGCCAATAGTGCCAACTGGTGCGTAGCGTTTCTCGCGTGTCGCCTTGAATTGACCTTTATGGTTCAAGTCAGGCAACGCAGCAAGGCTAGGGAAGCCACGGCTTTCGTATTCCGCTTCGATAGCTTTTGTGTACCACAATGGCATGACCGAGTTATGGATAGCGCGCGCCATCTGTTCATTGTCGATCTGCTCATCGTTATCCAAGTATCTAAAACCATGAATTGCCAGGATGTCTTGGTTGGTAACACTTGCCATTGCATAGTGCTGAGCAAAGAGCTCATCTGAACTTAGTTCGGATAGGTCAGGGTAGATACCGTCATCAATCGCCTTAATGAAGCGCTCAACTTTTTGGTAGTCCTCGCCTTGGTCTGCCATTGCTGGAATGACGGTTTCACCTTTTGCCTTGGTGTAAGCTACGTCTCCCTCATGGTAAACCGTAGTCGCGCTAAACGCTTTTTCTACGTCATCCAGTGCTAACGCTTCGCCGTTCTCAAACTTCTCGTATAGGTCGCCACGTAGCGCGCGTAGGTCGAACATTTTCGCCGTTGCACTAAAGAATCCGTCACGGTAGTTCAAGATAGCTTGCAGTAGGTCAGCGCGTTTCGCACGGCGGTTAAATGGAATGCGATGAGCCGTTAGGAAATCAGTGATCTCTTTGCGGTTCTTAAATTGCGCTTCCAGTGACGCTAGGGTTTCACCTTGTAGTGATTCCACTAGGTGCGCTTGTTCTGAAATACGCTTAGCTTGGTCATCCACTTTCTCGCCACGTTTTAGTGTTTTACCAGTACCTAGCGTTAGGTCAGCTAGCATAACAAGACGTTTGCGATCGCTTGGGTTTACTGACTGCATATCCTTAAGTTGGGATAGAGCTGCTTCTTGGAAGCGCATGCGGCCTTGCGTGTGTTCTGCTTGGCGCTGTAATTCAGCATCGCTTTGAACCAGCATTAGGTCTTCGGCAATCTCTTGAATCATGTCCGGCGTCACAAGGTCAATCGATGCGCTCCATAGCTTGTACGCGTTTGGATTTTCCTTGCGGTTCTTCATTTCTGGTTGCTGGCGTAGCTGCTTAGCGAACGCTGCTTTGAAGCCCACTTGTTTTAGGGTATCGAGCGTAGACTGAGGAATTTCATCAACGCCTTTGTCCTCAACCCATTGGCCTAGCGCTTCGGTTGCGATGCGCTCCGCTTCTTCTAGGTCGCCCTCAACCATGCCAAATAGCGGCTCTAGGTCAAAGTTGCTTACTAGTTCTGGTGGCAGTTTTTGGTCATAAGCGATCGCACCGTGGCGAATGCCATTACCAGCGTCAGCGAATTGCTCTTTAGCCGATTCTGGATCGAGGTACTTAGCCACTTGATGTTGTGGCGGCGTTGTACCCAAGCCATAAGGGCGTAGACGTAGGCCATACCAGAATAGGTTATCCGTGGTTTCGTCTTTGTCTTGATCGTTCGCGTTTGGCTCGTCGTTCTCAATTGGTTGTGGTTCTTCGTTGTTGTCATCGGTATCTTGAAGCAACTTAGATTCGCGATCGTAGTCAGCCAGAATAAGTGATTTAGCAGCTTCCCAACCTTGTAGATCGTCACCACCAGCAAGCGGTGAACCCTCGCCGTAAGTGACAGCCAAGGTTTGGTTATCGCGCGCGTGGATCATGTACTGGCCAAAGCTATCATCGTCGTTCGCGTCAGGCGATTCGAAGTAGACAAACGGCTCGCTATCTTCGCCTTTATCCATCTTCCAGCCCTTAGAAATGGTCTTGCGACCAATAAGAGCCAATAGCCATTCTTTGCGCTCGATATTCGCTTTTCGTTCCTGTTCTTCGTCTGACAACTGAGGAAAATCGTTTTCAATTGAATCACGAATGTATTCTTTAGCCTCGGCAAGCTCTGATACCGTCATAGCACCTTTATCGAGGTCATAAATCACATCATTGATATACGACTCTGAATAAGTGCTAGGAACGTTTTGATTTGCTGCACCTGCAAACTCTAATGAGTCTTGAAACTCTTGGCTTAGCTGCTTAACAAAGGCATCAAGATCGTCATTGAAAGCACGGTTAATGATGAAGTCGCGTTTCTCTTGCTTAGTCCATGAAGCGTCCCATTGCTCGATCACTTGAGATGAACTACCACCAGCGTTTACATTTTTCGTTGCTGTATTTGCTGCTGGCTTGATAGCAGCAAGCTGTTTGCGTAGTTCTTCTTGGATTTCGTTATGCGTAGCGATCTGAGTTTCCAAGCGCTTCTCTTTCTTGGCCAGCTCATCGAGCTTTTGTTCCAAGTCGGTAGCTTCTTCGCCTAGTTGCGCAGCTTGTTCATCAAGTTCTTGTGCCTTTTGTTGCGCTTCTTCCAATGCTTTCTTGTCAGCGTCTTTCTTGGCCTTAGCAGCGACAAATTTCTCGCTGTTGTTTTCAAGCAACTGCGCTAGCTTGTTGGTCACTTCCTTAAGGGATAAATCCATGTTGCCCTTTGGCGCGACTACGTGAGTAATATCGCGCGAGTTCATTAGAAAGCGGAACGCGATTAACGTGTCATCTGGATTGATTTTTAGCGGATCGTTATCCGGCGCATGGAACGCAATAGAAATGCTCTGGCCATCTGAAAACGGGATTTTCACCATTTGGACAGCAACCGCACCAGACTTGCGCGGTTTGCCTACTTCAACGGCCTCTACCGATAGAGTAGGGGTTTTACGTTCCAAGTGCTTACCGAATTGCTGAGCACGCAATTCAAGCCTTGAGGCTTTCGATTTGAACGCCTCTAACATCATTTGTGGCACAGGCTTGCACTGATACAAGTAGGTGTTCTCCAAATCCTCAAGTGACAATGCTTCTAGGATTTGATCGGCGTTTTTACCTTGCAGCACCGCTTCAATCTGCTCCGGCGTGAGTTTCTTGGCCAGATGGTCGATGCGATCCACAATCTTGATTTGATTTTGACTGGTAAACATCATGACTTTGCCGCCTCTAATTGTGCTTCAAGTTCTTTGGTTTCTTGCTTCTCTTGCTCTAATGCAGTTTCGAGATCTGCTATGCGGCGTTGTTCTTCTTCCAACTTAGTGCGAACGCTATCCCGAGCGGCTAGGGCATTGGTGTAATTGGACTGAGCGACTTGTTCAGCCGCTTTGGCTTCTTCAAGTCGCTTAGCAACAGAACGTGTAGCTGGTTGAATGTCTGAGGTGTCTTTAACGACTTTAGCCGCTTTACGTGCAACTTGCTTGTCAAACTTGCTTTGGTTGCGCTTCATTAGGCGAACCATTTCACGCGCAAGCTCACGCTCGTTTTTCACGCTAGGGATAGGCTGTTTAGTGCTGTTGAGTGTCATTTGGAAAATATCACCCTCATCACCAATAAACAGCGTCATTGACTGGCCATTATCAAAGAATAACTTGGCGCGTTTAACTGTCTCGCCGTCTCGTCTCGTTCTCTTGTTCGAGGCTTCTACGTCTGTAACAGTTGCACCAGCTTGTTTTAACGCAGTGATCAGACTCTTAAGGCCGCGTTCGGTCACGTTGTCAAAATCGACCACCACATAGTTATGTGACTGGTCTAGTGCAAACTTACTGTTGTTACGCAATTTCAAATTCCTCTGAATATGTCGTACAGGTAGGAAAGATTTTGTATAGCGGATTGATTAGGGAACAGGAGCGCTCAATCTTAACGTCCAGAATCCACTCGCCATGCAGCTTTTCCCCCGCTTCGAGTTCGAGTAACTTGCGATCGAACGTCAGGTATTCGCTGTTATGTCCGGCGTGTGAAAAGTCGAGCTTACGTGTGCGAGTAATGACGGCTTTTGGTCGTTTTTTACTGCGCAACGAATAGGTTAAAGTCCCACTCGTTATGGCTCGCTGAGATTGATAACCAAGAACGAATCGAATCACATCGGGATCGTCCATCTGGTTTGCATGCAGTATTTTTACTGCGTTTCGTTTAAGCAAAAATCGGTCAGCAATGGCTAGGCCAATTACTGCAAATTCCATCATTTGCCTTGCCCTCCGGTATTAAAAAATCTCGCTAACATTTGGCTAGCCAGCTTGCGGATAAAGTTGATCGAGTCTGCTCCGTTGTTCGACGCAATGAGGACAAGCGCGCTGGTATAACCAGCCTCCACACCCTCGCTTTCACACAAGTAAGCGACTATCAAACCGACCACCAACGCCAGCGTTAGCTCGGTTAAAAAATCAAGGAATCCACCAGCTAGACGTTGCTCGCGTATGCCTTGGAGATATGACCCAACACCACTGAGGACAGATAGAGCCAGTACGCTAATCGCAAAGCTCTCACCAACAACTGACACTGGCATTAAATCCCCCTTTTGTATATCACCTAGCGAGTGTATTCGGAATGGTGGCTTTTGCTCAATAGACGGGCGTTACTTACTTTTGAATGGGTATTAAATAGGGCTGTTTTGCGGAAAAAAGTTAGATTTCAATAGCCTATATAAAAAAAGAAGCCTCTCACCCAAAAGGCTGGTGAGAGGCTAATCCAAGCGTTTTGTTGCGCGGAAACGCATACAAAACTTCCAACGAGGATAGTCGAGTCGAATCGATATTTGACGAGGAAGATTATATAAATATTGGTTTTCGCATCAATATGCGCCCATGTTTTCGCATGCGAAAACTTTAGGGGATGCCATGTTTTAAAGTTCTCGCATGCGAAAACTTTGCAAAAAAGGGACAGCATCGTGTCCCTTTGGTTGATGGTTATGGCTTGATGTAGCGGATCGAGAAATGCGAACCCTGAATAGGCGTGGATGCACCTCTGTCTAAGAATTGAATAAGCTCACCGTAGTATAATTTTCCTACCCATCGACAAGTCGTTGGCACGGCATCGAAGTCGTTAGAGTAACTTTGAGCCTCCGCTATAATTTTATTGCTTTTGGCGATGGCAGAGTACACCACCGATGAGTTTGAAGCATTACGGCGTCGTATCGCAGTCCATTCAATTTCGTAATAACCCTCAACACGAACATCAAAACCAGCAACCGGAGCGTTGTAGTTAATCAAATCAAACGGATCGAGGAAACATCCTATCCAATTCTTGAACTCCCATGTAATGCCATCTATCGTAAGGTTGCCCTCTCTTAGCCCCGCATTACAGCCCAAGGCAACCTCTCCAGCGCGTGATGAAACACCCGCTAACTTACTATCAACGTAGTCTTTACGTGCGAGAGAGTTACCAGCCGAGCTCTGAGGCGAACCTGCATATACATTGCCGTCCTTAATGTCTACATACTTACTGCGGCGGTTAGTGTAGAAGCGCATCCGACCCTCTGAGTTAGATAGGATCTGGATGCCAGAACGGATATTGGTGCCATCATAGTACGAGGCTAACGCCCAATGCGCACTTGAACTATCTTTACAGTTGATACTGAATCCAGCACGGCCATTCGTCGCCCATGATGAATCCATAAAACTATTATCCATACGAACGGCATCATTCGAACCACTCCAAGAACCCGCAGTAAACTCACCATCAGTACGAACCAGTGAGCTACCGAAATAGATACCAGAAGTAAACTTGGCTAAGTCATTGATGCGAAGCCAGTTGCCGTCTGTGTTACGAAATGCAGCTCGCCCACCTAATGAAATGCTCTGATTGAGCATTACATCCATCCCTTTAGCAAAGGTGAACGCGGAGTAAGAGTAAAAGCCGCTTGTGGCCTCAGTCTCCATGTGGCACCAAGATGAATTACGAGAACCAATCCAAGTTTTCTTTGCCGAGTAATCAAGCTCTAAACCCTTTCCATCAACAGAGTTAATTGCCCCTAAGTCTTTATTGTAAGACGTATAGCTAGTGACCATTCGCCCTTTGACAATACCCGCTGGCTGGCTTGCCCCCTTATTGCTAACGTATGGCGTAATGGTGTGACTACACATGTATCGAATAAGAATGTTCGTACTGTAGGCACTACGTGTTTTTACATAGATGGCGTAATTGTCACCGCTAGTATTTACCCAACCAAACTCACTAAATGGCAAGCCGCTAGGATGATCTGTAATAACCTGACCATTTAGACCTTTAGGGTTTCCGTTACTGGCTCTCAGAATCATTTGATGTCGTGACGCCTGATAGTGCAAGTCAGTGTTAAAGCCAGCACCACCAAAGAACTCAATAACCGCAGTAGAGCTTGATTGAGGCATCGTTACGTTAGCAACCAGACACCAAGAGTTGTCACTACCTAAAGAGGTGCGCACAACCTCAGTACGGT
This sequence comes from Vibrio sp. OPT46, assembly GCF_015163535.1. NCBI lineage: Bacteria > Pseudomonadati > Pseudomonadota > Gammaproteobacteria > Vibrionales > Vibrionaceae > Vibrio > Vibrio sp. OPT46. The sequence continues at coordinate 115,811 of NZ_JADDYG010000254.1, forward strand.
TAAACGCCTCTGTAACTACTTTATTCCCTTGCACTTCGATAGGGACACTGGAACTAAGCTTTGACCGAGTCAGGTCTAACTTGGCGTCCCCTCCATTATGAGCACCACCCACCGCGATTTGAACGTAAGCATCCGACGAATTAGAACCGTTCGTTAAGTAAACCGCCCGACGATTACCAATCAACCCGTACCCGTCCAGCTTAACTTGCTCGCTCGATGGAACGTTATTGCCAGCGCGAGTGCCTTGCACCTCAACACTACGATTCGAAGATACCGACTCTGTAGCGTTTAGGGAGCCGTATAGTGTTGATTCACCACCTTTGCGGATCTTTAATCGACTTGAAACGTCACTTTCTACAACCTCAAAGGTGCCATCGGTTTTCGTTTCTACATGGAATCGCTTACCTGCATGGCCTAAATGAAGTTGTGAGACGTTACTTGCGCCCTCATCGATGAGTAGGCCGCCAGTCAATGTACCGCCTGACAGTTTTAGGTAGCGGCCATCGGCTTGCGCTTGAGTCATCTTTGAGGCTGCAAGGTCATACGCTTTCTTAACGGCACCTGCCGCCGCAAATTTCACATCGCTAGCATCATTAACCGCTGCTGTGAATGCGTAGTTCGGCACGTTTGATAGACCAACTTGAGCTTTCGTAACCTTGTGTGGGTTCGAGTTGTCTGATTTGTGTTGAGCAATGTTGGTTGTAATGGCCGCTACCGCATCTTCTTGATCCATGAGCGCGTCACCAAGCTCTTTGATTGTATCGAGCGCTTCTGCTGGCGCACCACCAATCAAAGCACTAATGCGGTTGTCAGTGTGGGCATTTGCGTTCGTCTCTGCTTGTTCTGCGCGGTCATAAGCTGCGTTACCGCGATTTAAACCCTCGATGCCTTTGTCGTATGCCTGTTTAACAGCACCAGCGGTCGCAAGTTTGCTGTTGGACGCATCTGTTACCGAGCTGGTGGCCGGATAGTTTGGTACGTTACCTAAGCCTACTTGTGCCTTTGTGACTCCGTGCGGGTTCGTTTTATTGCTAGCGTGTTCATCCACTTTTGTTGTGATTTCTTCACGCAATTTTCGAGCTGGACTACCACCAACTTGAGTCAATTTTTTTAATGCCATTCAGAAATATGCCTTTCTCAATTCAATGACCAGCAACTCCGACAAAGCGCCGGAGCACATCGTTAATGGGGAAGTAGCAAAGGAAAGGTCATGTTTACTTGAAGCCGATAACCGTCACGATGTCGCCAGCTTGTAGCTGTTCACCGAACGTGATTGTGTTACCAGATAGACTCCATACACCTGCGTTCTGCATTACGCCGCACACGCTTAGAACAAGGATTGCTGACACTGTACCCGCTGGCAGAGCCACCGTAGTTGATGCAGATTCGACAGTAATATCCACCGTTCGGATCGCGTCTTTGATGGAAGCGCCTAGACTATCCTTGGTGGCATACTTACCGTCAGATTCCGCTTTGGTGTATGACGCGCCGCTAGCTGCTAGACCGCTACGCGCTTGTGAAATGATTTGCGATTTAGTGGTGTTCTCAAGCTTCGCTGCGTTAACGGCAGTTGCACCAGCGTCTAGTGCGCCCACGTCTTCTGCGGTTAGCTCGACGTTTGCGCTTAGCGCGTGACCGTTGATGGTGCGAGTCTTTGGCACTGCATTCACAACGCGAGAGTCGTTACCCTGCATCACTGTGTTAGCGGCAGTACCAAAGTCTTTGTTGAATGCTGTTTTTTTCTCAAACGCTGGTTCCGCACCAACGTCAGCCGCTTCAAGCACTACGTTACCGCGCTGACCATTAACCGACGAAACGGCGTCAGTCGGTGTTAATAGTTCTTGCCAGTTCGCTAGTGTGCTCGCTGGTTGGCGCATTAGAACGAATGATTTACGCAGATCCGAACGGATTGCCATATCACCCTCTTGCGCTGTAAGAGCAAGCATTTCCGCTTCTGACTTAACAGGGAACGTTTCTTTGATAGCGATAGCTGGCAATTGGCCTTGTGGGATCTTACCAGTGCTATCTAGCGTAGCCACACCCTCTGCAACGCCTTTCTTGTTGTTAGGGATGTAGTCGTGCGTGTGGCTTGCTGGCGCTGCGCCCACATCTGAGTGAGTCAGAGTAACATCGCCCGTTAGTGGTTTGTTATTGATAGTGCGAGAAGTTGGGACAAGATTCGAGCGCGCTTCACTGACAACTTGTGCCTTGGTTTTCCCCTCTAGTTTTGATGAGTCTGTTGCGCGAGCGCCCGCTGGTAATGCACCAACGTCTTGCGCTGAAAGATCAGACACAAGACGGTTGATGCGAGTTAATTTATTTTGTGTAGCCATAAAAAATCCAATTTCGTTGTTAGTAAAAAGGGCATTTATGGGGAATAGGGCTAGGGGAATTTGAAAACTGATTAGCCGACCAAGGTGATCTCCGTTCCTGCTGCAATTTCGTCAACAAACTGGATAACATCACCGTCCGGTGAGATGGTGTAAGCAATATCTTTTGATTGCTGCACACCTTGTAGGAACACCAGCTTAATCGCGCGTTCTTCAAAGACTGGTGGAACAGTGAAAGTATTCGACGTACTAGCGAAGTGGCTATGGAATACTTCCATAGGCGCGCCAGCGATACCGCTGTTTATGATGGCTTCAAGGTTATCGATATGCTCTTGAAGCTCGGCAATGATAGAGCTTGAGCTTAGAGATGGGACACCTAGAGTAATCACCACTTCATCACCCGTTTCAAGTGGTTCGGCTACTTCAACCTCATTAGTGTCTTTCAAGAATTGCCAAGCACTGTCTTTGGTCTGCACGATACCTTGGATAGACAATGAATCTACTTCCGGCACTTCGTAAGGCAATGCGATTTTTGTTTCGCCACCAGACGCAATGTACGGCCAATGTTCAACCGACTTGTTGTATGCAGCAGCAGCTTTGTCGTGAACCAACTTGATGGCTCTCGCAGTGGCATAAAGCTGATCGTTATCTACGTTTATCTGACTGGTTGCGTCCCAGTTGTTTACCAAGCTAAGGCCAACTTGCGCTTTGGTTACATGGTGCGGGTTTTCACGGTCTGCGTAGTGCGCATTGGCTTCGGCGCGCATCGCATATTGCTTATGTGGATCGGGATGTGAAACGTGACCTTGTAGGTCATAACCGCCTTGTTCACGATCATCAAAGTTAAGGTGTTCACTTTTGAGTTGGGTAACGCCATCTGGCACGGTAGCGCGACACAATATCAAATGATGATCTTCAACCGCTTCCTGCGGAAGCACCTTAATTTCGGACGCTTCAATGTCTGACGCTAAATCGACTTGTTTTGTCTTTACGCCAAACTTATAGAACGCTTCGAGCACCACATAAGAAGTGGCACCAGCCGGAATCTCCACATCAACATCGTGTTGTTGTCGAACGGTTAACACATAGTCGTCGCGCTCAACCAACGCCACGCCAAATTGTTCACCACTGCTCACACGCAGTTTCATTCCACCAGCCGGAGCACATTCAAAACCACGGAAAATACCAGCGCGAACGATGCCGTAAAACTTACGGTTTAGGCTGTTACTGGCCAGTGGTTCTAGGTACTGCGTATCGGTGATAAGCGGTAGCGCTTGCCAGTCCGTTAGCAGTGGCGGGATGATGATCGTTTCTTCGAAGTTTGGGCGACTCATTAGGCACCTACCTGCGCCAATTGAGCGCTATCCGTGCGAGCCGTGTTAACCACGATTTCTATCGATAGACCACGGTCAGAGTAGATCCAAACTGGTTGAGTGACAGCCACTAGAATCAGACCGCCGCTCGCATCTTTCACGCCGACGCAAGAGAACTGGTATTGTTCATCTTCTGCTAGCGTACCCGCTGGCAAGTTTGCCGTGATTACGATATTGCCGTTCACATAGGCGTAGTTCGCCTTAGAACGGTAAAACACGTTTTCAACGGTTGTCTTATCCAGTGGGATAGGCATGCAGCTAGGCTTGCCCTCAATTTCTTGGATAAGGTCAAAACCCCATTCAAGATCGCCAAATTGGAAATAAGGCTCAGTACCATTGGTAGGCAACGACGACAAGGCGCGTTCGTCGTAATAACGGTTAAGCAGTTCACACTGCGATAGGACTACTTTTTGTGTAAGCACCTTTACGACCTCGTATAAGTCGTGGCGCTTTAATGGGATGGGGAATAGGAATAGGGTTAATAGTACCGTCTATCAATGGAGATCGCATCTAAGGGGATCGCATCCATTCTAGGTGTACCATACATAGGGCTAACAGGGCGTTCTTCCTGTGTCGTCGTTCCAGTTTGAACGAAATCCTGTTTATAGCTCGGTGTTGATTCTATATCGGTCGTGGTCTGTTTTCCAACCGTAACATGGTCAGAATAGTTAGGTATTTCCACCATATCCATGACTTCAAATTCAATAGAATACAATTGGCCATCTAAAACAATTCGTAATGGGATAAGAGGATGCACCACTCGCTTAATCTTCGCTTCGAATGCTCGAATGGCTTCCTCGGTAATGCCGTCCTCACCTGCAATGTCGTTCAAAGGGATGCGAATAGCACCGCGACTAGTCAGAAAAAAGTCGCTCGGGTTTAGTCCGTTTTGCAGCTCTAACTCTGACTCGGGAACTAAGAACGTGCCGTATGGAAATCGCTCTTGGTTTACTGGCGCGTAGATTCGTTCCCACTTAACACGTAACCCTTTAAATTCACGCGCGAGCGTTGAGATAAGTGGATAAATGGTCTTTTTGAAGTGAATTTCGTCCTTACGCTGCATCACAACGTGTGGCAAGTCCTCATCGGCCACTTCGCCTAGTGGGAAGATTTTTCGCAGCTCTTTAATGTCTTCTAGCAGCGATTCTTTGTCCATTTCGTACAGTGAAGAACGCGCTTTAAGCTTTTCAATGTATGACTCTACGTGAGTTTCAATTGACTCTGCGATCGCGCTTGCTAAATCTACCCAAGCGGTTTCCTTTTGACGCGCCTTGGTTAGCTGGCCAGATAGCCATTTTCTGAAGTCTCCAAATGCCATGTTTTTCGCCTTATTGGTGTAATAGTTTTCGCATGCGAAAATTATATAGTATGTTGTGCTTTAAAGTTCTCGCATGCGAAAACATCCGTGTCTTTCTTGCTCCGTGCGAAAACTTCTATGAGTAATCGAAGTTCAGTTGAATGGTTGACGCATTCACATCTAAATAGTGGTAAGTATCAATCGGGATGCGGTCAAGAATCCCAACGACTTCAACCTCAAACTCTTTAATACCCAAAGTCACGTTGAGCTCTTGGATGGCATCCCAAATTTGGTTTTTGGTAATGCGCTCATTGCGACTTGTCTGTTTGCCAAATTTCTCATCTAACGCATCGGCCAGTACCTTTGTCGCCCATTCTGGATTTGAACTTGGGTAAAGCTTACCTTTGACCGTCACGGTAAATGGCACGTCCTTACGCTCCACCAGCTTATAGCGCTCGTTATAGCCCTCTCGGCCAGCGAATAGAACTTGGATTTCCTGATTCAAAATCTCGTCGGTTTTATCGGCAGAGTAAGCACAAATAAAGATCGTATTGATGTTGCGAACGTCCGGCGTTCCTGTGAGTTTTTCCTGCTCCGCTTCACCCCAAATCGACAACCAAGTAACACCAGAAATATTGCGCTTAACAAAGGTCATGTAATCCGAGTCCCACGCTATCTGCTCGTCATAGATTGGCGAGTAAAGGGCGTTGTTTCGGATTGATTCAATGTCTTCCGGCTCTGCACCGCCGATAATGCTGGTGGAAGTTTTGATTGAGAGCTGGTCTTTATAGGCGCTTTGAATCCCCATATCGATAAGCTCTAAATACTGCGCATCGAGTAGGGTAGTCACACCATTAGTCAGCCATAGCTCAAACTCAATTACATCACCTGTCGCTGGCGCACGACCGTTATTGTTGTTACCAAAACGAACGCCTAGCTGGTCGGTTGGCTTGTAATACTCCATGTAGGCTTTGGATTTGCCGTCTGTATTACGAAACTTAAAGACGTGCGTCCATTCTTCTCCGTTCACACGCACGATGATGTTATGAATACGCTTAGTCAGCTCTTGAGGGAACGCCACGGCCAACCAGTTTTTTCCCTCATCGACCGTGTAGTTCATCTTGGACACTTCGAACTGTTGCACCTCTACTGCGGCGCTTTCTTGCGGCATAAGATCAATGGCTTCCATTAGCGTATAGCGCAATTGATTGTCAGCCACGCATTGGCTGTATTTCGGCAAGGTAACGCGCTTTGTTCCGGTATTGGTCACTAGCGCACAGCCTTTCGATGGCGCTGCTTTTCGCCCTACATAGCCCTCAGTTTCAGCACCCGCCAAAATGGAGGTGCGTTTAGTGGCTAGCGTCAGGTAGGATTCTTGCAATGCACGGCTACTGATTGCTGCCATGCGTTCAACAATCTTGGCCACAAATAAGCAAAGGTAGTCAACGAACTGCGAACCTATATGACGCGACCACCAGCTTGAACTAGCAATCGCCTCGTTAAAGGTCTTTTTGACTTCTTCTAACTTGCTCAAAACGTAATACCTCTCTCCAACGTTTGACCGTTCACAACGATCGTCAATTTGTAGGCATCGATACCGTCCACGCTTGGCTCTACGGCAATGCCTTGAACCACCGCGTCTTTCACGTCAATTGGGAGGGTTAATAGGATTGAGTTTTCGATAGCTGCTGCTGTGGTTTCGTTTATTGGTTCATGCTTGTATGCCCCTAATCTGTTGCCCCATTTTGGAGCGCCCCAAACTTGGCCTTGAGGTGTATCGAGCCATTCAGATACGCGCGCAACGATCGCGTGTTTCTCATCGGCTACTTTTACACCATCAATATCGACCCGTAGTAAGTAATCAATTTCTTGGCTCATTTATCACTCCATATCAGCGCTTTGACGCTGTAACGAACGGTCATCAAAGTTGAGAGGAATAGAGCCACTAGCCTTAGTGGATGAGGCTGGCTTGTCTTTGCTTGAGCTACTGCTAGGCGCTGCAAAGATAGTGGTTGGTTTGGTTGCATCGCTGCCGCTAACCGCGCGCCCAATGGCATCCAGTGAATGTTTGCTAAGTTCCACGGTTTGAGGCTTGCCGCTCTCTTTGAGGTCTTTCATTGCTGCCTGTGCTTGCAGCTCGCTAACTCGTTCATTGCGTTGGATGGATGATTGAGTCGCAACCGTCTTATTCGAGGTGTTTTCGGTGTCCACTTTCACCACGGATGACGTGTCCGTTTTCTGGTTACTTAGCTCGGTATTGATGGATGATTCATGGCTGGCTGTGGTCACGCTGTTGGTTTTCGTGTTGTTCGCTGCTTTGGTTAGAGCGGCTACTGCCTTGGCCTCTTTACGGCGCTTGATCTCCGCATCGACGGCAGCAATCTGCTCGGCTTTCTTCTCTGGCGAGTAGACTTGGCCAAGGTCGGGATGCTCGACCATGCCGGACATATCCATGCCCGTTTCCTTGGCCACTTTCACACGTTTGTCCTGGCTATCTTGCTTTTCGCTTTTCACAGCAAGGTAAGCTTCTTTGTAGCTAATGCCTTGCTCGCTGGCCTTTTGCGATACCTCTTGGGAGGTCACTTGAGTTGAGTTTTTCGCATCAAGTTCGCGCATGGCTTGGCTATCATTGGATGTTTTAGCAGTGTGGTAGGCTTCGGCGCTTTTAAGGTGTTCTTCTTTCTCTGATTGAGCTCTTTCACTCTTAGAGTGATTAGTTTCGCTTTCGAATTTAGAACTCTTAGCCGTTGTTTCTCCCTCGATCTCGCCGCCAAACAGCTTGTAAATACCCTTGGCCATATCACCAGAATCAAAGGTCAACGCTTCCTTAGCACCATCAAAACCGAACGCACCAAGCGCCGCACCAAGCAAACCAGCACCACCACTGACTAGACCACCCAAATCGAGCACGTTCGCCAATGCCATTGAGCTTTTCTGGCCAGTTGTCGCCTCTTGGCTATCTTTGAGGTTGAACGTCTCTTTCTGCTTGTCTTTGTCAGTGAATTCGCTAAACGCATCGTAGGCCATTAAGGCCGGAGCAAGGAAAGGGATCGCCTTGCCAGCAACAGAGCCGATTTTAGACATACCTTTAAAGGCAGCACCCGCCATCGATACGCCCTTGCTGGCCACGTTTGAGGCTTTGCTGCCAATGCCTGACATAACCGATTTGATTCGGCCACGTTTGCCACCCGCTTTACGGCCAGTATGTCCACCAGCACGCCCACGGCGGCGTTCAAACATATCGCCAGCGAGATCTAATAGACCGCCTTGGCCATCGTTCGCCGCTGCTTTGGTTGCCGAAATCAGATCATCAAGCTTATCTAGCACATCATCGAACTGGCGTTCGCGGTCAGCACTGGACTCGTGCAATACCTCAAGCATGTTTGCTCGGTAGCTCTGATCTTTGGTGCTTGTTAGCTCACTGGCCTTGCTTATCCGGCTAGAATCGCCCCTAGCAAGATTGACAGGATCGTTACCCCTAGCACCATCACGGTTAGGTCGATCACTAGGCGTAATTTGCGTTGAATGGCTTGTCTCGAACGAATCTTTTGTCGCTGATAGTTGTTCATGGCTAACTGTCTCTATGGCTGTGACGGCCTGACTGTCTGCCTCTGGCGCTTGTTTGCCTCGGGTAAAGAGTCGGCCTAGTTTCGATTCTTTAAGCTTGTCCTTGGTTGAAGTGGCCTTTTCGGTCACATTATCCAATGCTTCTTTAGCGTCTTGCTCTAAGTGATAAAGCTCTTTAGCGGAGTAGAAGAACGAACCACCAGCCGCAGCGCCAGCCGCATCGGTCGCGTCGTTTTCTTCCTGTAGGAACTCTTTCACGTTATTGATAGCCAGTTGATTAAGGCTGGTGGCCACCTTGGCAAAAACGTTCTGGCTTTCCTTTTCCGTGTCGGTTTGCTTTTCAATCTGGCGCTCTAATGCCGTTTGCTGAGCGTTCTTGTAAGCCGATTGCTCTTGCTTACTCGCATAGCGGCCATCGGAGCGTCGAAGCTTGCCGTTAGCGTCTTCCCAATAGCCCTCAAACTCTGCCAGTGCGTCAGAGACGACCTTTTCTAGCTTCTCTGTTACATCATCAAGGATTGAGGTGTCCAAACGCTCAGAATTCGATTCTGGCGCTTCTACATTCACGACAACGGGCGCTTGTTTTACTGGCTCGTGCACGTCCTCGCTTTTCAGCGTGTCAGCAATCGACGTTACGCCACTTACAAAGCTGCTTTGCTCGACCGCTTTAGCATCCGGCTTGGCTTGTGTCTCTGTTGGCTGGCTAGGCGCAAAGGACAGCTCAATTTCACCTGTTCGCTTGGTCTTGGTTCCACTTGGTTTAGGTGCGTCACTTGATTGTTGTTTTAATTCTTTTTGTGGATTAGTGCTCGGTATAGTGGATACGTTAAGAGAGGCATTGGAAACGCCCTTAGTCACCGCCTGTTCGATGCCCTTAGTATCCACTGCAAGGACGGCCTTTTGTTGGCTCGTTGGTAGAGTCTTGCCATCGAGTTTGCGACTAATCTCAGATAGCACGGTCAGCTCTTTGTCACTGGCTCGCTTCACTGCATCAACAACCAGTGAAAGATCAACCTCTTGTTGGTTTCTGTCCATTTTTCACCTTGTCTTGGAGCGCTTTATCTAGGCTTATGGCCATCGTTTGAGGTGTTTTGAATACCGCGTCGATAGGCTGGCCACCGTAGATCGTTAAGTTCTCAATCAGTACGTTCCAACCAACGTAATCAAAACGTTGTAATGAAGTCGTTATTCCGAAAGGGTAAGAGCAACGTTCGAGTTGCTTCACCTCCTTGCTCGATAAGTTTCTGGCACTGCGGAATGGTGGCGACTAGGTAGTAACGCCCCTCGTCGTACTTAGTAAGCAATCCGTGACGCGCATTGCGTAGGCACTTTTCAACCTTGGCAAAGGCCACACGAAATTCCGTGTTGAGGTACATCGATTTCAATAGGTCGATTTTCCACACTAGGGGATCGTCTTGGTCTTTGGGTTGATCTTCGAACGTTAGGCAGTAGGCCAGCTCAGTGAGCGCCATGCGGTTAGCTTGTTGCTTCCATTCAGCGCTGTCCGGTTCGTACTGGTCGCGCTCATTGCGAATGTTCTCAAGTTGCTCCGCTTCGTAACCGGTTAGTGGTTTCACGTTCGCTAGGTATGACTTGCCTTTCACGTTTAAGGTGATCTCTTGTTTTGGCAATCCATTGAGCGCTTTGGCCGATTCCATTAGCTCGCCCATATTGAGATCGAGATAGTGAGTTTTTTTGCAGTGCTCGCACTCATAGCTAAAGGGAATAGTGCCTAGCTCGCTGGTGGACATAAAAATCCACCACAATGCTGCGCGGCGATCTTCACCAGTCCATAGGCCGCTATCACTCATAGGGCGCTTACTGGTGTCTTGCATGTGGTTCAGATAGCGAGTTGTGTTGGCTTCCTCTTGGTACTCGTTGAGGTCGCAGAACAATAGAGCGTCTTCCACGGTTGGGACTCGAAACTCAATCACTTCTGAAATGTTACTTGGTAGTGGAAATGATGGAATGTGCATTACAGTACCTTGTTACCTACAGACATAAATTTTTGGAGAATGAGTGGGAATGACTGGATCTGGTTGCCGTTTTCGCGTGAAAACATCACGTTGCCAATCTTGGTAGGAAAGACTTGATAGCTCTTATAGAGTGACTTTTTGCCGTCCTCATTGAGCGTGAATATGTTGATTTTGAACACGTACTCTTTGGGGATGTTGAGTGTGCCGTCTTGGTTTCTGACTTTCTTTATTCGGCTTTCAAACCATTTAGAAACAGTCAGGTTTTGGTCATCACGAACCGTTAGCGTGATCTCGCCAACACTGCTGTATGTAGGCAGCGCAATAGAGCCTGAACCGACTTGGAATGAATCTGCATCGATAGAGCCAGCACCAAAATCAATATCCTTTACGTAAATATCAAAGTCCGTTGGCGCGTCCGGCGAGTCGATTTCTACCGCCCATTGCCAGCCTTGCAGCCACGGCTTATTCATAAAGTTATTGGTCGCGCGTTTGGCGAGCTGCATGTATGGATTCATGGCCACCTCGCTTAGAGCAACGATACTGGTGGAACAATGGCACGGTTCGCGCGCATTGAGTTTTCAATCTCGGCTTTACGTGCGGCTAGATCAGGTTCGGCAGCAATATCGGTCACATCCAACTTGCCAGCGATGGCAATACGGCGTTGACGCTCTGCGTTCGGGATGGTGATCAGCAATTCCAGATAGTCGCCAAGCAAGCTAATGCACGGCGTTGGAAGTTGGAACGAATCAAACGGCTCATTGAGAACGTTCTGCATGTACATCAATGTCAGTGGGAATGTTTCTACGCCCGTTAATTTCAGCTCAAGAACGTTGCCCCAAACCTCGCTACGCACATAACGGAAACGGTCATCTTTGACCACCAGTCTTGCAGCAAAGTCGGACGGTAATTCAAACTGAGTGTTATCGGCTAAGTCGCTTTGTTGGATGCGGGTTTTAGTGGTAAACCCGGCAATCTCTTGGTACTTGGCCAGCGCTTTACGCAGTAGGCTTAACAGCGCCTTTTCGTCGTCGTGCAGCAAGATAGGGAATCTCGCTTTCACGTCTTCGAGTAGTTCAATCGGTGTCATGGCCGCTCCGGTAGTGGCGGCGCATTTTGAGATAGGGGATAGGCTTGGTGAATCTTAACTCAAACTAATAGGGTACGCGATTTAAACTTTGTTATTGTCGATGGACAAAAAAGACCGAAACTCACTTTTGGACAAAAGTAAGTTAGGTTGGTGACGCTAATTCATGCTGGGTAGATTAGGAAAAGTATCGCGTGAAACCGACTTTCGCGATACTTTCTTACGTATTAGTTAATAACAAATACAGTCCTTGTTATCATATTACACACCCCAGAAATCTTTCCTGTTTGCTCCTGTGGGTATTCCACCTTCCATAGTGGTCAGCAGGTCTAGAACGAAAGCCAACATGTGTCAGTAACAACCTTCGTTTTGCTCTTGAAACCCCGACAAAAAAAGTACATAAATTTTCATCTGGATTTCCCCAATAGCTTTCATTTTCAACACCTAGTAGCACTACAGAGTCAAACTCTAAGCCTTTACTCTTATGAACTGTGAGTATTCTAACTGCTTGATCATCTTCAAAGCGTTTCAAAGACTCCAGAAGAGAGAGTCCAGTTGACATTAACTGATCAACCTTTGAGCAAGTGTCATTGAGTACTTCACGTAAACGTGATTCGGTTTCATAGTCATGTGACAGAGACATTAGTGATTGAAATCCTACTTTTTCAACAAAACGTTTCAAACAGTCCCATCTGTTGGCATTTTCAGGAGTTATCGGATTCTGATTTATTGCCTTTTTCTCCTCAATGATGAAGCGTTGCCAATTTTGGACTAGCTCTCCTCTTTCATCATCTTCCTCAGTGAATGGAACTAGTTTTTCCATCAAGCGAATCCATGCAGAGGGCTCTTGTTTACCAAAAGTGCTTAATAAAAAATCTACGATTAAGCGCGCTGCTGGCTCAACTGATATATCCTGCAACTGTTGTTCATTCCTATATGGAATACCTCGTTCACGCAACGCTACCATAAGCTTCATTGCATATAAGTCAGGTTGGTTTTTGATGAGTATGGCTATCTCAGCAGGAGGGACTTTCTCTTCATTTATCCATATGTCGATTTTCTCAGAAAGATAATCGGCTTCTTCTTGGCAGTTTTCGAAAGGGTGAATTTGGATGTGACCTTCGTCTCCAGCGACTTGCTCTTCGGGCATAACTGAAGCAGGATCGAGAATTTTGACTATTTCATTTTGCAACTGAAGAAGCTTAGGCTCAGAACGAAAGTTTCGGTACATGTTGAGTGGGGCAGCTTGGAAATCCTCCTTAAAGGTTTCAAAAATGCCGTCAAGTGCACCGGCCCATCCCATAATTTTTTGCTTTGTATCACCGACTGCCGTAAGGCGAATATTCGTTCCTTGAAAGGCAACTTTTATAAGCTCATACTGATGATTCGTACAATCTTGGAACTCATCCAAAAAAACATCTGTGTATGTTTGTCTCAACGCATTTCTAGCTAAAGGGGACTCCTCTAATATTTTTATTGCAAGCGGAACTAGATCCGTGAAATCAATTTGCTTATGAAGAACTTTAGGGCCAATTGTAAAGCCCGCTTCTAAGGCCTCATCCCCAGTTAATACTGGACGAAAGCGTTCTATAATGCGCTTAGCAAAAGCATGAAATGTATAGCTATCAAAACGAGATGATAGTTCAATACCGCATCTGCGCTTAATTCGTTCCTTTAAGTTGCTACTCGCATCTACCTTAAATGAAATAGCAAGAATGCGTCTAGGGTATCGACATGAACCAGTACGAAGTAAAAAATCTGCTCTTTGAGCAAGCATCTCTGTTTTTCCAGCACCTGGGCCGGCCGTCAAGGCTAAGCTAACTTCACGCTCCTTAGCTGCTCGATAGGCGTTGGGTTCCAGAACTAACCCGTCAGCTGGTTGCCAGTTTTCTATTTTAATCATTCAGGAAGCTCCAACAATATTTCTTTTGCAGCTTCAACCAACCGCTCTAAGGATGGGGGAATGTTTACCAAAAGTTGCTCATCAGATAGTTTAGAGAGAGCACTGATATGCTCAGCGGGTTTACTGCCGACTTTGAATAACTTGTGATATGTAATAAATAACTTTCGTTCCTCATCGTCGTATTCCGATGCTTCGGTACGAGACTTGCCCAACACCGCTTTGATCTGTGGAAGTTCTGGTTCAACTTGATCATCAATTTCGATATTGAATGCTGTAGGAAAGGCTCTCAGCATTGCAAAGTCTAAGTCCATTGGGTAAGAGAAAAACACCCGTCGCTTTTCCATTTCTTCTAAATAATTATGATAATCTCTGATTTTGTGGTCAGAATCGTCCCATCTTGGGATAAATGTAAAGCCACCAGTTAACTGAAGAGTTGGTTTATGTAGTATTAATTGATCATTGGTTGTTTTGATACGCCCCCAACCACCTTGATATCTACCCACGTCAAGGTCTAAGAGTGTAATGTGCGGGATATTTAGTCCTTCAAGAAGCCTCCAAAAGTGGTTCACATGCCGTCCACCAAGAGGGGCTACGGTAATACCAAATGCGTCAACAGGCACTTCTTTAGCTTCTAATAATCGTGGTATGACAATTTCTTCACTATCACCTTCACCAAGAATAACCAAGCGTGAAAAGTATATTTCAGGAAAGGCTTTTACCGCCTGAGTGACAAACTTATGGGCATCGCCATAATGCTCCTCATCAGGTATGTTAATGCTAGCAATAGTTGTTTCTCTGTCCGAGTTCAAACGCATGTAACGTATTTGTTTCGGCTCGATACGTCTAAGCATAGATGGTGCATGAGTTGCGATGAGAGCTTGAGCATCCCCGTGACCAAGCATCTCTTGAAGAGAACTCACAATTCTTCCTAAATAGTGCGGAGATAAACTATTTTCTGGTTCTTCTATTGCAATTAAGGTAAACACTGCAGGGCGAAGTTTATCAGGATCAAAAGAGTCGTCTCCTTTTAACACTGAACGACCAATTGCCTGAGATGAAAGGACCAGAGACAAATATAACATCGACTTTTGCCCATCACTTAGCCGTGAAAAGTCAACGTTAGCTTCATCGTGTCCTGGAGCAAATGAAATAGACAGATGGCGAAGTAGCGATTCAATTTCGCTCGCCACAAAAGTAATTTTTGGTTGCGTGAAAAACTGCCCTTTATGTAAACAAGACCATGACTTTTGGATACTTGTGCTTAGAGCATTTACCGATATGTTGGCGTCAAGGCTCGAACTAATTTGGTCTGTATGCCCCTTTACAGCTTCTCGCTCTACCTCCCAATTAACGGCTCTTAACATACGTCCTAATAAAGCATTGGCTCCAAAGGTTATATGTTCAGCTGGGTCTCGTCTCGCCGGAAGATAATGTATTTGAATCTGATTGCGATCTATACGAGAAACTTTAGCTGTAATATGTGGTTGCTGATTTTCATCCAGCTCCAAGACATATATCAATGACTCATCGATATCACCGTCAATACCCATTGATGCTTCTAGACGAAATCGCACTCGAGGAATATCTTCCCCATCGACTAATCTCATATGAGCAAAGTGCGGTGGTACTGTTGTGCTATCTGCCTCTTCATGCAATTCAGGGAATAGAAAATCAGCTTCAATCCAAAGTGTTCGCTCTTCAGGGTGCTCCGTTTCGTTACATGGAACATGGAAGTCAGATTTCTTTATTCGTCGTAGAGATGGGTCAAAAGCAAACATTCTACAAAGTGCCTGAAGAGCAGCCGTTTTTCCTGAGCCATTGGGGCCAATTAGAAAAGTTAGATCGTCAAAAGATAATTCTGTAGGTGTTGAACCATAACTCTGAAAACGTGAGATTCGTAATTTATCGAGTTTCACTATGTCTCCTCACTCTATTGCTCAATAGATTAATTTAGATATGTAGATGCTTGCTTATGCAATCAAGTTTGCAAGATTATACATCATTACATTTAACTAGAATTTGAGAATGTATACACTTCATTATCTTCTTATGCGATATGGGGTTATGTTGTGGGACAGATTTTCTATTGACATTAGTTCATATAGGCGTAGAATTTGCGGCAACAGAGCCAATGTCCCCTCCTGATCTAGCATCAGTGACGTCTTGGCCTTTTTTTTACCTGAAATTTATGAAATGACCCAACCCATTGAAGTAAAACCATTTTTTGAATATGACGAACTCATTCAGCGTTTAACTGATAGAGGTATGTTAATTAAAGACCCGCTTCGTGCCCAACGAAAACTAACTCAAGTTGGGTATTATAGGTTGTCGGGTTATTGGCATACGTCTAGAAGATTTGAACGCAATGGCCGTGACATCCAGTACTTCAACGAATTTCAAGTAAATACATGCTTTGAAGATATCTTTGAGTTCTACCTGTTCGATAAGCGGTTGCGAATAGAGTTTACCGATGCATTGGAAAGGATAGAGATCTATCTGAGAACAATCATTGCACATGAGATTGGTAGAATAGCACCTCTAGCTTACTTAGACCGGAAACAGTTCTCACGTGACGCTTTTAAGGCTGATGCAAAAATCCATTATGATGACTGGTTAGCACGTCACAATAAATTGATTGAAGGCAGCAAAGAAGAAAGTATTGATAGCCATCGGGATAAAGGAAAACCTATTCCAATTTGGGTCGCAGCTGAGGTTTGGGATTTTGGTGCCTTATCAAAATTCTACAGCATACTATCAGGCAAAAACCAAGATCTGATCTGCAACAGGCTAGGTTTAGACAACCGTAGAGAGTTAGATAACTGGTTGATAAACCTAAATGGTATCAGAAATAGGTGCGCGCACCACGCTAGGCTTTGTAATAGACCAAACCCACGGACTCTATCCATACCAAGAAAAGGTTATTTTAACCTTTTGGACTTGGGCCAGGACCAAAGAAGCAAATTCTATGGAATCATTGCTGTTATCTGGTTTTTGTTAAAAAAAATTGGTCCTAGTTCAAATTGGATCTGCAGAGTCGCAGACATCATTGACCAAAAACCCGATATACCAGGCTTCAATTTCAGGTCTATGGGCTTTCCTGAAGATGGCTTCCCACGCAGATTGTTTCCAGAAACAATCCAAGAGTTACCTATTGTTAACGAACCATCACCACAAGAGGAATTTGAAGCAAGGCTAAATGCACTTCTCGCTTTTAGACAAGAGTTTAACCTTGAGGAGACATTGTCGAAAGAAGCAGAAAGTGTTCAAAGCTTGATTGAACAACTTACGGAGTTCTCTTACGAGGTGGATGAAGCCATAAGAAAAGCTTAAAGCCTTCTATACGGCGACAGCACGTATTTTATGATGAAATAATGCTATTTCCCTTTTCAGCTTCAACATAAGATCAATAGGTTAGTGAAAAGAGAATTGGTTAAATTACTCGTGTAGCATTATTTTGAGTTTTGCTGGGTTCGGATAACTTTTAGTATGGGAAACGTACATTAACAGCGTGAGAATGAGTATTTACTCTACCTAACAATGGGGCACTTCTGTGCTACGAAGTGCCAATTGTGAAGGTTCTGGACAAAACCTTGTCAGTTACATTACTAAATTAGAACGTAACGGATTAGCTCACGTATGGAGAGGTAACGCTCCACTGAAAATAAAAACGGCTAGCGAGAATAACTCAAACTAGCCGTTTATTTTATGTTCACGTTATTAAAAACCTAAGATAGAACGCTTGTTCTTCTTTAGGTGTTTTAGGTACGGGTCTTCCTTAGCATCATAGCTCTTTAAGTGATCTATTCCTGCAAGTAATCCATACTCCTCTTCTGCCTGCTTAAGGGCTTTTTGAATGATCGAATCTTTAGAATGTAGACTGACTTTTGTCTTTGCAACTCTTGGTCGACCTATTTCCTCAACTGTAAAATATCGTCTAGCTTTGGTGAGCTCTCGAATCTGAACCCCAATGTCTTGGTGCTTCACTATATATGAGTTTGGTGTACTG
>NZ_JADDYG010000254.1:133394-133876 GCF_015163535.1 Vibrio sp. OPT46
CATGCAACAGACTGCATATCGTTTAACTGCTTTTCCCGGTGCGCGTTAATCAAACTCTCTAACGCCTTTTTTCTCTCTATAGTTCTGCGTCTCTTTGCCGATTTCAGCTTCGCATTAGAGTCATAAGATTTGCTGGAGTTAGATGTTGATGGCGCATCATCTTCCTTATATGCGTCATATAATTTTTTTGCGCCATACGCTAATGGTATAACCGCCAACCATAAAGCCATTGTTTTGCACCCTTTAAACTTGAAAGAGGGTCCTGCAATGAACACAGGCCCCTCTTGTAATGATTAAGCCGTCTTAGATTCAAACTTTCCAGTTAGTAAGTCACGAATCTCAACTAGAGCTTCAACAGAACGCTTTAATTCATCAATGTCATATTCTGTAGCTGCATCTTCCTTCAGCTTATTGATGTACTCTTCGGTTTGTTCTACCAGTTCATCTAGACCAGCCTGAATTGCAGTCTCAGTATTGTTCCA
>NZ_JADDYG010000255.1:0-675 GCF_015163535.1 Vibrio sp. OPT46
TGTGATTGGAGTGCTTAGTTTCTTGTTTGTTAAAGCACGTCGAGCGTTCTGTAAACCCAAGGATGTGTCTGAGTTTTCTCAGTAAGTTTACTTGATTTACACTTTTAAGCTTGTATGCAGATTAGACATCTAATCGACAGGTTTTTGTCAGTAAAAAGAAAGGCGCAATGTATGCGCCTTTCTTTTTGAGTGTCGTTAGGGTTTCGAATTTAATAGCCAATGCTATATAGGTATTCGCCAACTTCTTTGCACTGAGACTTGTAGATGTTCTCTACTTCAGACTTATTCTTATCTGCTGCTTTAAATTCAAGTTCGGCAGACGATAGCTGGTCAAAGCTGTAGTCTCTCTCAGACATTAAGTAGTGTCTGAACATCGCTCTGTGTTCCGGAACTGCAATACGTGCGTTAGAAACGTTGGCACACTCTAACAGAGTGTCGTTACTCATTTCTTCTGGCTTAGTTTCTGTGTTTGCTAAGGTTGAGCCCGCTGCAAATAGTAATGCTAGTGCGATGGTTGTAGCGATTCTTGTCATTATATGGACCTCAAATTGGTTCTAGTAACAATGAGCATATTGGTTCTTATCGTTACATTTTCGTGTTCTCTGTATGTCATAAAAAGTTAAACAACAGAGAAGGCGTTGCGACCATGAGTAAAGACGTACATTAAGTTCGCTT
>NZ_JADDYG010000256.1:0-473 GCF_015163535.1 Vibrio sp. OPT46
TTTTGGTTACCCCACCCTTTTGATTCGTTATAAAAAACTATTTTTTTAGGTAGCGCCTCTTCTACCACCAGCAAGCGTTCACATTGTTTAAAGTGAACCCTTTGCATGCCTATCTCTGTTAATAATTTTCTTACATAATTCAATGCGGCAGTATTGCTTTTGCATTTACTCGAGGCCTTAGCTTCTTTTACAGCATCTGAAAATGCCTTTTTGGCATGATTTACTTCTAGTAATTTGGGAACTACATCTTCAGGAATGAAGACCACTCCAGGTAACTGGTTTAACTCTCGTCCTGATTGGTATTCATCGTAAGTGATCGCCGTTATAGCTCTAATGACCGCTTTAATTGGTTTGATGTCAGAGGGATTGTTTAACTGAACGTTAAAGTACGTTTGCTCTAAGGAGTGAGCAAACGCATGAAGTGAGGATTCTAATGACTGAAGTTTTCGTATGACTGGCACACTGTGTAGTGA
>NZ_JADDYG010000257.1:0-2868 GCF_015163535.1 Vibrio sp. OPT46
GGTGATTAAGGTGGTATGCGGCGGCATCAGAAACCTAAACAGGGCGTTTATGCTTAGGAGTAGAAGTTGAAATATTTGGAAGAGTTCGAATTGGCGATTGAGCGTTCAAGGTACCTTAAATTGTCTGATACACGCTTTAAGGCTTTAGATGCGAAATTTTGTAGTGATGAAAACCTTCAAAGTTGCTTGGATTTTCTAAATTATCTATATAACCCACTAAAAGGCACCGATCTCGTAGGACAGTGTCTAAACATTCATTCTCAACTAATGAAAGCGGTAGAACATTTTTACGGAGCTCAACCAATATTCACCATTGGATCTATTACATTTGATGGAAATAAATATTTTGAGTTAGCTGAGGATGATATCAAGTCATCAATTTTAGACTGTTCACCTACTAATATGGCCAATATTCACGCATGGTTGACTTTGCCTTCTATGGAGATACTAGATTTTACGTTTATTTCAACGTACGAGAGTCAAGCTGGAGACAGTGGCTTTCCAAAAGTTGTCAGTCAGTTTGCTGAAAGTCTAAAGCCGCACTTTCATTATCACCCAGTGTTGACAGGAGAAGAGAGTCTCTCAAAGTTAGGTTTATCGTCCAGTGGCTACCACTTGTTCTGAGCTATTGCAATAGCTACCAGCTCGTCACCACGCTTGCCAGCAGGGATAATAAGTATCAAATACAACTGGCAGGTAGTTCGATACCTGTCTTATAGTCACTTAAAGTCCTGGCAATCAGTTCCGACGTTTTATTTACCAGATTAGCGCTATTTAACTCTACTGTGAGAGAGTAATAAAGTCTCATACTAAAATAGCCGCGATCGCAATCGATACGCTGCCATTCCTAAATCGAAAATGCCCCTTTTCTTCTTATTGCTTTTGCTCAACTGTCCTTTTCAATAACGCTTCTAGCAATAGAAAAGGTTATCCGAAAGTCTTCTAAGTCGCCCAATAACCGAATGAGCTTTTCATGTCACGCGAACATCATAAAATGTTAGGCTTTCATACTGAATCTAGGAGCTACCGTACTTTTGCCACGCCTGTCAGCCCCTCTTTATCGAAATAAACATCCCTTAACGAGTGATTTTTGATGCAGTTGGATTAATGAAACTGACATTAAGATCACTGTTAGCAAATTGAGACACAAATACAATTAGTTTCAATGTTACTAAACACTTAAAAGTGAATCTCAATGATAGGCTCAACATGGAACAAATGGGACTTACACATACATAGCCCACTAACACATCAAAACAATCAATTCGGTGGCGCAACTCTCGATGATTACGCCGCTCAGTTGTTCGAAAAAGGATTATCTTTCGTCGGCATAACCAATTACTTTTTCTTTGCTGATAATGAGCTTGAGCAGGTTAGAGAAGCGATTAACCGCAATAGTTACAACATAAAAGTCCTTGGAAACTTAGAATTTCGAATCTCGCAGCCAAACAAGGACAATGAGTTTATAAACATTCACTGTATTTTTGCCGAGCACCTATCTACGGCTGAAATAAACGATGTTATGTCTAAACTCCGACTAAAAAATACGACAGACTCCGGAAATGCGATTTACTGTGAGCAAGAAAGCCTAAAACGAAACGGGGTAAAGGTAGAGGAAGTCTTTATTGATTATGAGGTGCTACAAGTGCACCTATCGCAAAACTTGCGCCGTGGTATCGACTATCTAATGGTTGCTTGTCCAAATGGTTATGGTGGATTCAGACCTGATAGAAAGGATGGACGCTCAGTAGCTATAGCCAAGGAAATAGATAAGTTTGGAGACTTGATTTTTGGATCTACTGAAATGGATCGAAAGTTCTTCTTATCTGACAGAAACGCAAACCTTCCACCAAAACCAGTATTTTCATGCTCTGATGCTCATTCAATGCAGGTTATTGGGGCTCAATACTCTTGGGTAAAAGCAAAGCCAACTTTTGAAGGGCTGAGACAAGTATTGATAGAGCCAGAAGAACGCATTCAAATCGTAGATGACTTCGTAGATAGGAGTTTTATCAAACCTCACTTCCAATCCATATCGCTTAATGGCAGACTCTTCCCAGATCAACCTTTACAGTTTAAAGAGGCAACTCTGCCACTCAACCCAAATATGGCAGCAATCATCGGTGGTCGGGGTACAGGAAAAAGTATTCTACTAGACTCTATTCGATCTAAGTTCCCAAACAACCCTGCCTCGGCTGGTTTGAGAAATGTAGAAGCAGATGGCTTGTCGATCACGTTGAACCAAGGTGATGGCTCCACCATACAGTTCGATCGACCAGAAAATGTTTACTCATACCTCCATGTTAGCCAAGGAGACATACAGCATGTTAGCCAAAAGCCAGATGAGTTGAGCGATGAAATAAAACTTATGCTAGGTCTTCGTGATGCCATGTTTGATCAATCACAAACTTTATCTATACAAGATTGCCTAGCCAAATACAGAGCATTCATCGACTATAGAAACACGACAGACTCCCATGGCAATGCTGTAAATACTGAGCAGCACCAAGAGGGCGTTATCAATTACAATACAGACCTGATAAAAACTCTTACAAGTCCTCAAAACAAAGGACTAATAGAACGATACCAGCTCAACATTCAAAACATAAACCTAATAAATCAGTTCATAGCGCAGTGCAATCAGGCGTTAAAAAGCATAACGCAAGCTGTCGATCCCCTAAACATATCAATAGGTCAGATTAACACTAGCCCGCAGCTCACAAGCCCTGTACCTATCTTGGACTATACACCAACGGCACAAGCTCTTCAGACTAACATAGATCTAGCTAATAAAAACCTAAGCACTTTGTCTGGGGAAAATACCGCTATCATTGAAGAGTTCAAAAAGCAGGGAATCAACCAAGATAT
>NZ_JADDYG010000258.1:0-229 GCF_015163535.1 Vibrio sp. OPT46
ATGTCGATAATATGGACCGCCTTGAAGTATCTAGCATTGTGGACCGAGAAAACCCTGTATTTAGACTCGATTTGAATGGAACCAGCAACCTCAACAACCTCAACGTTAATTCCATAGACGCGAACTCCGGTACTATTGACACGTTACGCTCCAATTCGGCAAACTTAACTAGTGTTCGCGGCACTGACCTTGATTACGATAACGCTGACATTGATCGTGCTGATATTAA
>NZ_JADDYG010000025.1:0-293 GCF_015163535.1 Vibrio sp. OPT46
TTTTAAGCGAGAAAGCTTTTGAGGCTTGTGTATTAAAAGAGAAGCAAGAGCTAGCATATTATCTATTAATAGCAAAAAATAACGCTTCAAGAACCTCAACATTAAAGCTTGTAGAATCGACTGAAAGCCTAACTTTTCATATCGAACCTACATCGAGAGAAAAGTTTGAAACACTGAGCAAGGTACATCAAGAATATATAGAGAAAAGCCCTTTTTTCTCCCGACCATTTGATGCATTAGCTTTTTATGAAAAGCTCATACAATAAATAGCCTTTATGACTTTAGACAAAAAA
>NZ_JADDYG010000259.1:0-1146 GCF_015163535.1 Vibrio sp. OPT46
CTTCTCCTCGTTCACTGCTCGCGATGCCAAAGTATACTTAGACGGTAAGCGTAAACACTTTGAGCGATTTATTGTGAAACATCCTACAGATTGGCATACAGAGTCGTCACAAAGTCTTTATGAATCAATCCATCAGACCGCAAAGGAAGCTCTAGATATTAAGTGCTCCGCTGGTTTTGTGACTATAGAGGACTACCGTAACTCCCCATGGCGCGATCAAGTGATGGATAGCTTTGATCTTTTCTCGCAATTCGAACTGGAAAGAGCAGATAAGTTCTCATGGATGCAAGATTTACAAGGTGATTTGCAACTAAGCGATGATAAGAGCCTTTGGCATTATTGGCCTTTTGTAGGAAATCACACCCAAAGTAAATGTTTCTGTAATCGTGATATTTCCAAGAGTTTTTTACTTGAAGTCTTAGGTGGAAAAGAAACTATTTTTGAGAACTCTCATTATGACAGTATGAGAAATGTTTCTTTAGATGAGTTATTAAATAGCTTGAATGACATGTTTAGGACGTATGAAATCGATGATTGTTTGAATAAAATCCACTTTCTGTCTCAAGCATTTCAAGAAAGTGATTTTTTCAAAACGACGGAAGAGTACTATTATAACGGGAAATATCCAGAGAAATGGAATAAGTACAGAGGTGGTGCATTCTATCATGGACGTGGTTTATTACAGATAACACATATAGAAAACTATGCTAAATACTTTGGTGTGAATACTAAAGATCTTACAAAAGAAATGATAGAAAGCGTTGCTAAAGATTTACACACGGCAGTAGATTCTTCAGGGTGGTTTTGGGTAAAAGGTAGTGCTTGGGGAGATATTCGTCCATTCGCTACCAAGAATGATCTATTTCGTGTAACGATCTCAGTAAATGGTGGTTACAATCATTTGTTAGAGAGAAAAAATAACTTATTAAAACTTTCAAAGTTGATTAATTGTAATTCAATATCCGATAACTATGACTTTAGTAAGTTTTATCTTAAGGATAGTTCAATGATCAATAAAAATTACTATAAAAGAAGTAAGAGTGTACATCACAAGCTGGAGTTAATGATAAATGAATAAAATGATTACATTTAGTTTAATCTTTTTATCAACATATTCTTTTGCGGAAAGCAGTATTACGCAAGAGC
>NZ_JADDYG010000259.1:1199-2787 GCF_015163535.1 Vibrio sp. OPT46
AAAAATTCACAGAGACTGAGGGGCCTTTTTGTCAATATTCTCTAAAAGCAAATGGAACTTCATATGATTTTAGCTTTTTTGACTCATGTGGCACAAGCGATTTAATTAAATTGAATGAAGAGCTTTATTTGGTTGACTTGACTAATGGTAATATAAATAGCGAAACATACTTTATTTTTGACACAGAAAAAAAAGAAGTTCCAAAAGAGATTGGTAGTTTGAACCTTAGTTATGACATTTACGATTATGGTTTTGATATTATCGATCATACATTATTGGACAGAGATAATGGTAAAATAATAAAAAACGCTAATAATAATTATACTGGCGTGTTGTCTTACATTTTCCAGAGAGATAATTTTAATATGAACATACCTAAAGATAGGATTTTGTATTGGAATAGAAATGGAGAAGAGAATTATTGTTCTTCTACAATAGTTTTTTCTGCTAATTATGACGAACATAGGCGAGATGTTTGCTGGAATAGTTTTTCATCAAGATATGAATATGTTGAGATTATTGAAGGTAGAGTAAGTTTAAGGATAAAGGGAGAGTTTGATGGAAGGCAGTTTAAGTTTGATAATAATGGTGAAGAACTGACGATTAATCCATATAATGGAAAGTATAGTACTAACAAAACCAACGAAAAATTCCCTGATGAAGACTATTTTAATATAAAGTGAACATATTGTTTTTATTTTTAATGTAGTTGAAATGCTTAAATTCAATGAAATTTATAAATCAATTGTGATGGTCGGGTTTTCATTTATTGTGTCGTTTTCAAATTTTGTAAGTGCAAGCTGCAACCAAAATTCTGTCATATTTACGTGTGATTTAGAAAATAAAGGTGGCAGTTTGAAAGCTTGCTTTAATCAAGCTGAGAATTCGATGTACTTCGTTGTTGACGAAAATGGGTTGAAAACAGTTTATGCCCCACGAAAGGGGAAGAGTTTAGATAACTATAAATGGATAGATATTTCTCTTGAAGAACCTGAATTCATTCCTTTGAAATTTGAAGTAAATGAAAACAAGAATGCGTACTTTTCATTGACTAGAGGTGGTGGACGGTTGAGTGTCGTTGCTAGCTTCGTTGACATGATTGAAGATGAAAATGCTGTTGAGTACTACTGTGAATTGGGAACTGAAACAGCTCTGGATCCCAACGTTAGATTAAAAATAAAACACGTAAAGCCTAATGAGTTTGAAGCTTGGGGTTAAATAGCAATAGATTCCGGTGAGAGCCTAAATAAAATTCATTGTAATAAAAAGTTAGCTTTTCTAGAAAATCTACTCGAGACGTTTGGATAAGAAATGTTCAGATAAAAAGCGCCGAAAGGCGCTTTTTATTTTCTTTAAAATAAAGTATGGTCTCCCTCCTTTTAAAATGGTAAGTGTTGAATAATTATACAGTGGTTAGGTAAATGAATAAAATAACTAAACTCACTTTGGCTTTGTCCGTATTGACATCTGTTGTTGGGTGTCAACTGGTCTCAAATACGCCGATGCAATCGACAGCAACGAAGGAAATAATTGAAAAAGCAAAGGCAGAGTTTGATGGACAACGTTTTTATAAGTTGAATGAATATGA
>NZ_JADDYG010000260.1:0-205 GCF_015163535.1 Vibrio sp. OPT46
AACTCTGAGACAGGTGCTGCATGGCTGTCGTCAGCTCGTGTTGTGAAATGTTGGGTTAAGTCCCGCAACGAGCGCAACCCTTATCCTTGTTTGCCAGCACTTCGGGTGGGAACTCCAGGGAGACTGCCGGTGATAAACCGGAGGAAGGTGGGGACGACGTCAAGTCATCATGGCCCTTACGAGTAGGGCTACACACGTGCTACAA
>NZ_JADDYG010000261.1:0-401 GCF_015163535.1 Vibrio sp. OPT46
TAAGGAGGTGATCCAGCGCCAGGTTCCCCTAGCGCTACCTTGTTACGACTTCACCCCAGTCATGAACCACAAAGTGGTAAGCGTCCCCCCGAAGGTTAAACTACCTACTTCTTTTGCAGCCCACTCCCATGGTGTGACGGGCGGTGTGTACAAGGCCCGGGAACGTATTCACCGTGGCATTCTGATCCACGATTACTAGCGATTCCGACTTCATGGAGTCGAGTTGCAGACTCCAATCCGGACTACGACGCACTTTTTGGGATTCGCTCACTTTCGCAAGTTGGCCGCCCTCTGTATGCGCCATTGTAGCACGTGTGTAGCCCTACTCGTAAGGGCCATGATGACTTGACGTCGTCCCCACCTTCCTCCGGTTTATCACCGGCAGTCTCCCTGGAGTTCCC
>NZ_JADDYG010000262.1:0-4233 GCF_015163535.1 Vibrio sp. OPT46
TTTGTGTTTGTTGACTTACTAACAGTACCAAATTCTGTTGCTGTGCCTGGTTCACATGAGCCTAGCTTGATTGTTTTTTTAGTGTCCTCTTTCTGTCCCACTTCATAAGCCGATGCTAGTTGAAGAGTACCAGCAACGCCTCCATTGCAAGCTGCTTCAGTGTCAGCTGGTAGGAATAACCCCCCATTGATACAAACAACCGCCTTTAACTCTTCGCAGTACATCACTGATAAGCGCTGGTTCGTGTTAGGGATGAATACCATAGCAGGTATAAAAGTTTCCTCTCCAGTAACCATATGTGTAAAAGTATTTAATTCCATACATGCCCCCAAGCATTTAAACAATTGATTAAAAAGGGGATATTATATACCAACCCTTACAAATATACCATATGATAACACAATATTTTATAAATTATTGTTCCCATATTTTATTGACTTTGGGAAGGACAAAGTCGACACAATAGGGCTCGTGAGAGGGTCGGCTTTTTAGGCGAAGCCGTTAAGAAAAGCAATACAAATGCTTCTAGCTCGCCAAAGGCGAAACTTATGGCCACCAGCAAACTGCTAGGTTGGTGACAACGGGGTTTTGTTGGCACCGACCTAGCGCTGGAGGTCAACAGCCTTGAGCAGCAGAACTTGGTGAGGGACGAGCCATAGGGATGCAGGGGTAAGTCCGGCGGGTGGGCCTCGGTGGCGACTAGGGGGGGGCCCTGTTAGTGGAGAGCTAAAATCTCACAAACCCACCTAATAAAAAGAGGCTCCCTTGGGAGCCTCTTTTTAGCGTATGATAAAAATCATCGATATAGTCATGTTTGAGTAATCAAGCACTCTTTATGACCAAATAGTGCAAAACACCCTGAATATGACAAATGTTCATTCCCGGTAAATCTATTCAGATACACTCTCATTTGAACTAGGTAGTAACCGGTATCAAAATGCTCGTTGCAAACTTCACAGTCGCCAAACTTACATGTACCACTGCCAAGCAGTGTTAGCCTATACACATGTCTTAGATCACTTGTATCAGTCATCACTCAATTACCTTGTAGTTTAATCTATCCTAGAACTGTAAAGCCTTTAAGTTTTGCAAACTTGTTTGACACACTAAATCCTTTGACGACATCTAAAGGTAATCTCTGTCTTTTTATTATCCACCATGCTTTTCTTATGTGTAGCAATGCGAGTCTACGTTTTTTATTTATCGTCTCTTCTTGCTTTGTTGGTCCGCAATTTCGTAGGTAACTAAGAAGCAGACAATACAGACCATCTAAGCATTCGACCTGAAACCATATGTCACTGCCAAAACTTGGAATGTCCTCCAGTTCGAAACAAACCTGTTGCTTTCCATCAATTTCTCTAAATTTCATATTGCCCCCAAGCAATTGCTAACAACTATTATATATTATAGCAAGTGGCCGAGTTAAATACCACATTTATACACATGTAATTTTGGTAGTCTATTGAGAGCTTTGATATTGAAAGAGACTGATATTATGTTTTCTTCTGGCTTAAGGCTCGATAGCGGACCTGAGCCGCTATCATAGGGTTATTTTATTCTTAGATGCTCACCACGCTCATCCGGCTTTAGAGTGAAGAGTATGTAATCAACCTGCTCTATATAGATCTCATAATCATCGTTGATTAGTAGCACCTCCCTATCATCAGTACTGGATGTGTATTGCTGGGTAACCTTCCCTTTTAATACTTTATCTTTATTGAATACCTTTAATCCTACTAATCTCATACATTCTCCTTACTAGCAGTGATTGAATGATGAACGGCCTCCTTATGGAGCTCTAATATCTCCTTGCTTGTAAGGTAGCTATGAATCTCATTTATTTTCTTAATTACTTCAGAATGATCGTTGAAAAGTTGTTTGCGCTTATCCCATACGACTTCGTGGTGTGCTAGCTGTCCTGGTAGTGTCTTGTCATGAATGCCATAGACATATGTCCCTTCTCTGATTTTCTTTTTGACCAGCATCTTAGACATTAAAAAAATGATGAGTAGGTCCGTTTCTATGATCTGAGTAGTGAGGATAATACCGAAGAATAGACAGTCCTCCCGGTCTACGTCATCGATGTGAATCCCATTGTAACCATTCGAAAAGTAATACACTGGACTGCCTGGTTCCAGATTGTATGAAAAATAGAGATATGCATTTTCATTCTTCTGGAATAGCTCTTTCCTTCTCGCAATCTGAGTACGATATTGATCCATGTAATTATAGTTACAGATGTGCATTTCAGGGCACAACGATATGGTCTTTCCGCAGGTAGTTATGTACTTCTTTCTCTTGCTTATAGATAAGCTGCTTATTGTTTTGGTCATATTGCCCCCAAGCAATTGTTTTTTAGAATGTATTGTTACATTAGCAATTAAAGGAATTATACTAAAACACGCCATTAAATACCATATTAAAACACAAATTTAAGTTAAATATAGTTAACTATTGAGATTGACTTTTGCCCGGACAAAGACGACACAATAGGGCTCGATAGAGGGAAAGCTTTTTAGGCGAAGCCGTTAAGAAAAGCGATACAAATGCTTTTAGCTCGCCGAAGGCGATTCATATGGCCACCAGCATTCTGCTAGGACTGTGACAACGGGGGTTTGTTGGCATCGTACTAGCGCTGGTGGACAACAGCCTTAAGCGGCAATACTTGGCGAGGCACGAGACCTAGCATTGCAAGGGTAAGTCCGGCGGGTGGGCCTCGGTGGCGACTAGGGGGACCCCCTGTTAGTGGAGAGTAGGTAAGCCGCAATGTTAACTCATTGCGGCTTACCTGGGGTCAAATACCCATTAATTAGTAAACACTTAGGTTTATTACTTCCGTGCCGCTTTCAGCCAATGTAGCAATTTCTGGTTCAATATCTACCAGTTGGTCATATACTGAAAGCTCCTTGGCAGCGGCTATGTCTAGATAATATTCAGTTTTATCGGGGGTAGTAGCAATTGCATTCGTCTCTGGCAACGATTCAGCTTGAAAAGCTGCTATTGGTAAGTACTTAAACATGTCTTTCCTCCTAACATTTACAAATGATCTTGATTGTCAGATGACACTCATTGCTCTTTCGTAGAACAGACAGAAGTTCGCTCTGTCTGTTTGAATTCTCTCTTTAACCTTATCTTGCGTTGATTCTCTTAGCGCATCTAACACCTT
This sequence comes from Vibrio sp. OPT46, assembly GCF_015163535.1. Classification (NCBI taxonomy): domain Bacteria; kingdom Pseudomonadati; phylum Pseudomonadota; class Gammaproteobacteria; order Vibrionales; family Vibrionaceae; genus Vibrio; species Vibrio sp. OPT46. The sequence goes on from NZ_JADDYG010000262.1 coordinate 3,167, forward strand.
TACTAGTATGGAAGCAGTGAATGCGTCTATCAGTAGTGGTTGAAGACCTAGTTCTTTAGATTCATCAGTAAAAGAAATTGTTGTGAGTGATTTATTGATTAGTTCATTTGGCCAAACAAAGAGCATTGCTTGGCCTTGAGCGACTTTTTTAAGATTATCGTAATTGCAGAACTCTGTTTTCATATTGCCCCCAAGCAATTGTTTTCAAATAGATAGTTACATAAGCAACTAAGGAAATTATACTAAAATACGCCCCAAAATACCACATTAATACATTTTACATGGTAAAATATACTGAACTATATTGATTGACTTTGGACCGGACAAAGGCAACACAATAGGGCTCGATAGAGGGTCAGCTTTTTAGGCGAAGCCGTTAAGAAAAGCGATACAAATGCTTTTTGCTCGCCGAAGGCGATTCATATGGCCACCAGCATTCTGCTAGGACGGTGACAACGGGGGTTTGTTGGCAATGTCCTAGCGCTGGTGGACAACAGCCTTGAGCGGCAGCACTTGGTGAGGAACGAGCCTTAGGGATGCAGGGGTAAGTCCGGCGGGTGGGCCTCGGTGGCGACTAGGGGGAACCCCTATTAGTGGAGAGTAATTTTTATGTTTCGATTGTAGTTGATTGGTTTTATGTACACCAGAGACAAAAAAGCCCCGACAATATTGCCGGGGCTGGTCGCTTGGGGAGCGGTTATTCTGGTGCTGGTTCTCTATATACCAGCAATCTTCCACTAATTGACTTTTGATTGCTCTTTCCCTTATGGGGGACACAGATAGAGTACAAGGAAAAATGTTTAGCCTTCACCACTTCTGTTAGGCATTGGCTTTTAAACCTTCGCTCGAGAATGTTCAGGCTGTCTTCTAAAGTATGCGAAAGAGGTTCAGGCTTTCTCTCTACTGCTGACCCACCTAAATTGTAATAATATAATTTCCACATAAAAAACAACCCAAAACCAATACCAGGTCTAATGTACATTCAAGCTAATGTTTGCTTCAAGTTCGAGTGTGAAAATCGTATCTTCATAGCTATAAACCACAGTGTTATTACTAACGATTGGTTC
>NZ_JADDYG010000263.1:0-458 GCF_015163535.1 Vibrio sp. OPT46
TGATTTGAACGGCTCACTTTTGTAAAGAGTGATGTAATGTGGAGAGTTATCGGATCTATCTGGTGCACGTACAGCAAAAACCCCCTCAGCAATCTCATCCACAACGTTGAATTCTTTTAAGCGTTTACGCTCATTACTTAGCTCTGCTTTCGTATGTCCGTTTGAAAGGCTATTGTTTAATTTAGCAAACTCGCCTTCAAATGAATTTACATCACTTTCCAATTTATCCAATCTATTGGTTAAACTAACGTTAAAAGTTTCTTGAGCAGAATTAAATTGATGATATGGCTTCAATCTCATTGTAATTGAGTCATCAATTTGTTGCTGTAAGGTCAAACTGATCGTCTTTGTAATATTCTGTGACGCAGCTTTCGAGGTTGACTTCACAATCTCACTTTTTTGCTTACCAAATTCATCCTTTACTTTGCTAGGAATGTCTATTTTAGTAATGATTGATT
>NZ_JADDYG010000264.1:0-4056 GCF_015163535.1 Vibrio sp. OPT46
AGGTTGATGCGAGCGAATTGACAGGTAATATGTCTCGTTGAATCTGTAAAATGCTACCCAACTCAGCGCTTAGCTTGTTTTTTGAACAAAAATGTTATCAGACAAGTAGTTTAAGTAAGCGTTGAGTTGAATTTTTACCTCAATGGAGAATATTGAAAACATGACTTACGCGCCTGTATCAGACGTATTGAAAGGTCAGCTAGCAGTAGACAGCGAAGTGACTGTTCGTGGCTGGATCCGTTCACGTCGTGATTCCAAAGCTGGAATCTCTTTCCTTGCCATATATGACGGCTCTTGTTTCGACCCGATTCAGGCCGTGGTCCCAAATAATCTTAATAATTACGAAGACGAAGTATTAAAGCTAACGACTGGCTGCTCTGTTGAAGTAACTGGTAAGATTGTTGAATCTCCTGCAAAGGGTCAAGACTTCGAACTTGCTGCCACTGACGTTAAAGTGGTTGGTTGGGTTGAAGATGCTGAAACTTACCCAATGGCAAAAACTCGTCACTCAATCGAGTACCTACGTGAAGTTGCGCACCTACGTCCGCGCACAAACGTAATCGGTGCAGTAGCACGTGTACGTAACTGCCTATCTCAAGCAATCCACCGCTTCTACCACGAGCAAGGTTACTTCTGGGTATCTGCGCCGTTGATCACGGCTTCAGATGCTGAAGGCGCTGGTGAAATGTTCCGCGTATCTACGCTAGACATGGAAAACCTTCCTCGCACTGACGCTGGTAAAGTGGACTACAACGAAGACTTCTTCGGTAAAGAGACGTTCCTAACCGTATCTGGTCAGCTAAACGCAGAAGCTTACGCTTGTGCGCTAAGCAAAGTTTACACTTTCGGCCCTACTTTCCGAGCTGAAAACTCAAACACAAGCCGCCACCTAGCAGAATTCTGGATGGTTGAGCCTGAAGTTGCGTTCGCAGAACTGGATGATGTAGCGAAACTGGCTGAAGACATGCTCAAGTACGTGTTTAAAGCAGTGCTTGCAGAGTGTCGCGATGACCTTGAGTTCTTCGCTCAACGCATCGACAAAGAAGCAATCACTCGTCTAGAGCAGTTCGTTTCTTCTGACTTCGCGCAAGTTGACTACACTGACGCAATCCAGATCCTTCTTGATTCAGGTCGTGAGTTCGAATTCCCAGTTGAATGGGGTATCGATATGTCTTCTGAGCACGAGCGTTTCCTTGCTGAAGAACACTTCAAAGCACCTGTAATCGTTAAGAACTACCCGAAAGACATTAAAGCATTCTACATGCGTGCTAACGATGACGGTAAAACAGTTGCAGCGATGGACGTTCTAGCACCGGGCATCGGCGAAATCATCGGTGGTTCTCAGCGTGAAGAGCGCCTAGACATTCTAGATGCGCGTATGCGTGAAGTGGGTATCGATCCTGAACATATGAGCTGGTACCGCGACCTACGTAAATACGGTACAGTGCCACACGCAGGCTTCGGTCTAGGCTTCGAGCGCCTAGTATCTTACGTAACTGGTATGGGCAACGTTCGTGACGTGATCCCATTCCCACGTACTCCTCGCTCTGCGAACTTCTAATCACTTTTTAGTGATATTGAATTAAAAAGACCTCCCATGTGGAGGTCTTTTATTTTGTACGAATGATTTTCTAGCAACCGATGTATACACTCTAGTTGTTATTTTCGTCGTCATCCTCATCTGCTCGCGCTGCGTATTTTACTCCAACCACACACAAGCCAAACATCACAAATGGGATAACGGCAGCAGTGTATTCCGTCCAAACCATATGAGAGAAAGATTTCGCCAATATCAAGTGTGCAAACACCAACAAAAATGCGCTAAAAATAGCAACACCCATCAACCTAAGTTCATGCTTTACCAACTGCTTTTTCATTACGGCTCCTAACCTAAATGGTTGTCTGCCCATGATTGAAACACAGCTTCGGTATCGTCCACTGATACAGTTTGAGCAAAAAACAGGTAAACAGTTGGCTAATGAAGTAATTCTCCGACCGTCTTCACGGCTTGTTCTAATTCATCATTTACAGGTAACGATGTATTAAGCCTCAGGTAGTTCTCATAATTTGGAGCGACAGAAAACAACTGACCAAATGCTACAGTGATGTTCGCTTCCAATAACTTTTGATAAATCGCTTTTCCGCACTTTGTTTTCGGCAGTTCTATCCAAAGAAAATAGCCGCCTTCCGGTTGCGTGTAACGAATCGATTGGGGAAAGTACTTATCAACCAGTTCAATAAACGCCAATTGCCGCTGCTCAAGATTCTTTCGCAGTTTTCTAAGATGGCTATCATAACTATCGTTTTGCAAGTAATGCGCGATACCCTGCTGGATTGGTGCACTGCCTGACAACGTCGAGATAAGTTGCAGCTTTTGAAGTTGCTCATTGAAGCGTTTGTTTACCACCCAGCCCAGCCTATAGCCAGGGCAAAGGCTTTTTGAAAATGATCCACAATGCAACACGCGCTCTTGTGTATCAAAAGCTTTAAGTGAGCTTGGCTTTTTTTCAGAAAAATAAAGCTCTGAATACACATCATCTTCGATCAAGTACACATCGTATTTGTCAGCCAGTTCGACGATACGTTGCTTCTGCCCGTCACTTAATAAGGTTCCTGTTGGATTGTGAAAGTTAGTCATTAACCAACATGCGCGAACATCATTGCCGGCAAAAGTCGCTTCAATTTGATCCACTGAATGTCCAGTTAACGGATCCACCGTTATTTCTATCGCCTTTAGACCTAAACGTTCAATCGCTTGAAGTGCGCCATAAAACGTCGGTGATTCAACTACAACAGTATCTCCAGGCTGGGTCACGGCCTGAAGGCTCAAATTCAATGCTTCTAATGCGCCAGAAGTAACGACAATATCATCATGGGTAAACACCATACCTTGTTGGATGTACCGTTGAGCAATCAAACGGCGTAGAGACTCACAGCCCGGCGGCAAGTTATCCAATAACGTCTCTGCCCCCATCTTCCTGCCTGAGCTGGCTAGGTTGCGGTTTAGCGCTTCTAATGGGAACAATGCAGGGTCTGGAAACGCGGAGCCAAACTTCACCGCATTCGGTGAGGCCTGATTTTTGAGGTAGTCGTAAAGTTCATCGTTGATGCTGGAGCGATAAACGGAAGTGGCTGGAGAACTCGGTTCGAAGCGGTCCAACTCCGCAGTCACAAAGTATCCAGACTGAGGTTTCGCTGCGACCCAACCTTGTGCTTCGAGCAGCTGATAAGCTTGTAATACCGTACCTGCGCTGACAGAATGGTTTCGGCTTGTTACACGCACTGATGGCAGCTTTTCCCCTGCTCTCCATGTATTTTGCTGAATCTGCGTTTTGAACAGCTCAGCCAGTTGACGGTATCGGTTCATGTTTCCCTCATTTCACTTACAGCCGCACCATAGCATACTTCGCGCCAGCATTCTGATATGGGAGTATTCAATTTAGCAACGTAATTTATCAAGCTTATAATAGATATTTCAGCCACGAAGTGAGCGTTTATATCCCATACTTTGACTGTTACACACATATTGCCTTACATCTTTGCAATACCTAAAAGCCAAGGTTTTACGTTGGACTGAGTGCGTTAAACTCACTTCGAGCTACGGTCTTTAAATCAGGAGGAAGCGATGAAAGTTTTTACAATGGACGATCTCTCGTATCGCGGAAAACATAAAGGTGTACATAGTTGGGACCATCCTGGCAGTACCACCCCTTATTATTGGCATCCTGATTGGCTGCATATCGCTGAAGATGCTTTGGGTGAACACAAAAAGGCTGACCTTGAAGTCCCTGATGGAGAAACAGCGACAGAAGAGCATGCAAAAGCGGCGATTCTCAAACACTTGAATGACGAGTAGTTTAGGCTCTATCACCGTTCAAGAATAGCATTAGGTAGGCGAATCCATCGTCGTATGCTTTAAACACAAATAAAGCTAAAACCTGCCAAATAGTAAATTCTCCTGAATGAGAAGTACGCATCTTCTATAGCGTTCAAAGGGCAAAATAAGTCGATTGTTATCACATTAATTTTCATTACATCTGTTACATTTAAATAGTA